>DASXFM010000369.1:0-11430 GCA_036489615.1 Verrucomicrobiia bacterium
TGCCTGGCGATATTCATCATCGGCGATTTGGTCGTGAATAATGCCAAAATGTGGTTTGATACCGCCCCCGTTCAACTCTCAAAAGAACTATACGGAGGCAACCCGTTTGCTGAAGCGGGACCCATTGCCGACTACTTGAAAGACCACACCTCGCCCTCCGATACGATTGCAGTCCTGGGTTCGGAACCGGAAATCTTTTTCCTGTCTCATCGCCATTCGGCTTCGGGCTATCTCTATCTCTATTCACTCACCGAACCGCAGCCGCTGGCGCCACAGATGGGACGCGAATTTATCTCCCAAATTGAAACGAACCGGCCCAAGTACGTTGTTTCCGTGAATACGGTTTCGTCATGGTTTTCGTTAGTGATGCCTGATTCATTCCGCCAGGCTTCCGCCATCCAAAATTGGTGGGCCAGCTATTCCACGAATTACGATTTGGTAGGGGCCGTAAAAATTTCGCCGGACAAACCATCACAATTCATTTGGAATGAATCAGAGCTAAATGCGTCAGGCACGACCAACGATGATCTCCTGGTCTATCGCAAAAAGCACTAATTCGCCGATTTCGCGCTTGCGTCTTGGAGTGCGGTGGCTGTGACACCGCTTTCGAACGGGTGGGACGTTAAGTTGCAAACAAACCTTTGCATTTGACCCAGCGATCACATCAAAATGGCGACGAGCCGTCGCCACCCCTGTCAAAGTTTGCAGTCATCGCACCATGAAGGCGGATCGAAGTCCTCGTTTCCGCCATTTCGGTCAAAAATCATGAATTTGCCAATAAATCCGGGCCTCTTGCCATCGCCACCCGCGTCGTTTCCTGTTTCCAAACCTATACACTTAAAATGTGCAATAGGCTCCCTGGCAGGCTTTCAAGGGGTGGCGACGGCTCGTCGCCACGTTTCATGGATTGCAGGCGCAGGGCGAACCTGCCCGTCTGCCATGGCACACGGCTAAACCGTGCGCCAGATAAGGTTGTTGCAACCCTGTTGCGGATTTGTTGCAGATTTGTTGCGGATTAAGCCATTGATAATCAAGGCTGTAGCGGATGTTGCGGCTTTTCAGACCGCATATCATAATATCCGATGAAAACTACTCCCACTTACTCCCACTCAATCGTCCCAGGTGGTTTGCTCGTGATGTCTAGAACGCAACGGTTCACTCCCTTGACCTCGTTGATAATTCGGCTGGCGAGTTTTTCCAACAAGTCATAAGGCAATTTCACCCAGTCCGCGGTCATGCCGTCCTGTGATTCGACGGCGCGAATGGCAATCGTGTAATCGTACGTGCGTTCGTCTCCCATCACGCCCACACTGCGCACGGGGAGCAACACAGCGAAGCTCTGCCAGATTTTATAGTAGAGTCCGCTCGTTTTCATTTCTTCCACGACGATCGCGTCCGCGTTGCGCAGAATCTCACAGCGCGACGGCGTGACCTCGCCCAGGATCCGGACCGCCAGGCCCGGCCCGGGAAACGGCTGACGAAAGACGATTTCGCGCGGCAAGCCAAGCTCCAGGCCCAGCTCGCGGACTTCGTCCTTGAACAAACATTTGAGAGGTTCGACGAGGTCGAACTTCATATTTTTGGGCAACCCACCGACGTTGTGATGGCTCTTGATGAGCGCCGCCGGGTTGCCGGCGATTGGGACGGATTCGATGACATCCGGATACAAGGTGCCCTGCGCCAAAAATTTGAAAGGACGGCCATGGGCCGCGGATTCTTTTCGACGTTTCAAATCGGCTACGGCGTCGCTGAATACGGAGATAAATTCCCGGCCAATGATTTTGCGTTTGCGTTCCGGGTCGGTCACACCGCGCAGTTTGCCCAGGAACCGTTTCGAGGCGTCCACGTATTTGAGCCGGATATGAAAATGTTTTCCAAAAACGTTCTGTACCGTCTCCGCCTCGCGCGAGCGCAAAAGGCCGTTGTTTACAAAAATGCAGGTGAGCTGGTCTCCAATCGCCTTGTGCAACAACGCCGCAGCCACACTCGAATCCACGCCGCCGCTCAGGCCGAGAATGACGTTCCCATCCCCTACCTGCTTGCGGATTTCGTCCACGGCTTGTCCCACATACTCACGCATCGTCCAGGAGCGGCCGCATCCGCAAATCTTGTGGACGAAATTGGAAATGATTTCCCGGCCGAGCGGCGTGTGCGCGACTTCGGGATGAAATTGCAGGCCGAAGAATTTTCGTTCCCGATTTTCGATGGCGGCGTATTCGGAATTTTCGGTGACGGCGACGCTTTTGAAGTCCCGGGGTACCCGCGTCAGCTTATCTCCATGTGAGTTCCAAACCTGAAGTGTCTCCGGCAAGGTGGCAAACAACGGACACGACGCATCCGTGACTTGCAAAGTTCCCTTGCCGTATTCGCGCCGCAGTCCTTTTTCGACTTTGCCGCCAAGAAACTGCGCGAGCAATTGTACGCCGTAGCAGATGCCCAATACCGGAATGCCGAGCGAAAAAATGCCTTTATCCGGCAGCGGAGCATCTTTGGCGTAAACGCTGGACGGACCGCCGGACAGGATAATTCCGGCGGGTTTGAGTTTGGCGATTTCGCGCGCCGACACATCATACCGCAAAATCTGGGAGTAAACATTGCGCTCACGAACGCGCCGGGCGATGACCTGGGTATATTGCGACCCAAAATCCAAAATGATGATTTGTTCGAGCATCTTTAAAAGTGTCAATGAGCGAATCTTTTTGCGAGCGAAAAATGCAATTTCAAAGTCGACGAAGCGATTACGTTGATTAGGGGTCTTCGGGCATCTCAATGCAATACCCGGGTTCGAAGCAGTTCTCTCATTCATGAAGCCTTTCGTCGATCGGGCGGCAAGCGGGGTCGTACGATTGCTCCGCGAATTAGTTAGAGCAGACTGACGTCCGCTACGCCCGCGGTTGTTGGTCAAAATGCGTTCTCGACGAGGGCTTTCCCAGGGCTCTTTTCTATTTTTAATTTTTCCCTTTTAACTTATATTTCGAATATGGTCTTCAATCGCAATTCGTTAGCCGCTTTTTCGCTGATCGAAATGTTGATTGTGATTGGGCTGATCGTCGCAATTTATGCGGTGACGTTGAGCTTCGGGTCGCGTACCCATCAGGAAACAGAGGCGGAGCGTTGCTCCGATAATCTCCAAAAAATATTTCTCGCGGCGCAGATATACGACAATGATTTCAGGGCGTTTCCGCTGGCCACTAATGCCAAAACATCCGAACTGGCTCTCAATTTGCTCGTTCCGCGTTACTCGGCGGACACCTCCATATTTATCTGTCCGGGCGGGCGCGATTCGGAGATACCTGCAGGCGTTTCACTGGTCAAAAACAAAATCAGCTACGCGTACTATATGGGACGCAACACGAATGCCGGGCCGGGGGATTTTTTGATCTCTGACCGCCAAATCAATACTCTGTCCAAAAACACCGGCGACCAGGTCTTTTCGCTCACCGGGAATTCCCCCGGGAATAACCATAGCAAATATGGGGGAAATATCCTTTTCTGCGATGATCACGTCCAAAAGATCCCACCCCAGACGCCGTTTTCGCTGGCCTTTTCCAATGGCATCGTGTTATTGAATCCCAACCCGTGACAGAATGAAAATCCAATGCTCATGCGGCGCGAAGTACGCCATCGACGTGACGCCGGGAATGCCACCTGTCAAATTTGTCTGCCAGGCTTGCGGTCAGGACTATTCCGCCTTCGTGAATGAACTCATTCGCAAGGAAACGGAGGCTCATCCGGCAGTAGCTGCCGCCGCACCACAAGTGGCCGCACCGCCGCCACCAGCAGCCGCTGCTCCGCCTCCGCCTCCTTCGACACCGCAAGATGGGCCGCGCCTGCGGATTTCGCGTCCGCACGCTGCTGAAACGCCGGCGCCGGCCCCACAACAGGAGCAGCCGCCAGTAAGCAAATATTGCCAAAAGCATCGCACGGAGTTGGCGACGGATCATTGCCAGGTCTGCAAAAAACCCATTTGTCCCAAGTGCCTGGAAACGTTCGGCCCGTTTTGTTCGGCGTTTTGCCGGAACAAAATCGAAGGAGTCAGCATGGAGGCGCCGGTTCACATCGGCGGGAAATTTGCGGCGCAGAGAGAGTATTGGCGCAAAGTTGGATTGATCGGCGGCTCCGTGGGCACGGTCCTCGCCCTGGTTTTCGGATTTTGGTTTTGGTACGCGTGGATTGGCTCGAAACCGAAGGTTTATTTTTCCATTCGCTGGGACAACATATCGCATTCAGGAACCTCGTGGATTGTGGGCGGCGATCAATTGGTCTTTCTCCATGGCGGCACGCTGGCTCGTTACAATCTGCAAACCAAACAAAAGGTCTGGTCGCTGGATCTCGTGACTCAGCAGCAAGTGGATGACGAACTCAAGAAGGAGGACGCGTACAACACTCGCGTTCAGCATGAGACCGGCAGTTCTCCAGATGTTGAGATCCCCCGGGTACGTGAGAAAAATGCCCGACTTGGTCTTGAATCCGATTTCACGCTATACGGTTCGGGAAAAAATGTTTGGATTGAAAAAGGCGCCGGCATGGGCGATGAGGATCCGGACGCCGGCAATGCCAGTCCACAATCTACGTTGACTCGTTACGATTGGGACACGGGCAATGTCGCCCAGCAAATTACATTGACCAACAATTTTGGGGTGTTGAAGGCGCATGGCGATGAATTGCTGGCTGTTGGCACTGCCGCGGATGGTTCGCAGAGCGTTACGCACATCAGCCTGACCGACGGCGGGATGCACACGGAAGAATTTTCAGGGGCTCCGGCGGCTCCAGTTGCCGAAAGCCGGCGGCCCGCAACTGGTTCGCAAGGGGGCGGCATCCCGCTATCGCGGGACCAGGCGGGGCAGACGATGAACCCCGCTAAAGTCGCCGAACAGGCGCAAAACATGACGTTGCCCGGACGCCTCGCGCTGCCCGCGCTGATTGCAAACAGTGAACATAACCAGCAAATTAACCAGGAAATCAAGAGTGAGGATGCCCAGCAACAGCACGACGAAGGACGGCTCAGGGGCCACCGGCATTCGGCGCCGCAGCCGTCGTCGGCTTCGCCGCAATCAACACCGGATCAATCGGATGAGCCGGACGTCAGCGATCGAAATTTCAGCCTGGTGCCGGACGGCGACGGTTACATCGCCTTCGGCTTGCAGATGATTAAGGAAAACATTGTGGAACACGATGCGATGCGCGCGCCGCCCCAACATTCCGCGCTCAATAATCCGAACCTGGGCACGGCGAACGAAACCGCCGCAGTCAACGAACAATTAAACGAATTACAACGCAACAGCGGCGGCGGCACAGTCACCGAAGACCAGAGCACGTATCAGATTGTCATCCGCCGACCCGGTTCGGCGACGGCGGATTGGACCGGACAAGTCGTCGGTCCCCCGCAGTTTTATCCATTGACCACTGTTAATGTTCTGGCCGCCGGCAAAACAATCATCGTATTCGACAAGACCAATAAAAAGCTGTGGCAGTCTACTTTGACCTACAACATAACCGGGGGAGACAAGCAACCGGGTGGGTTGGAGTCGTCGCCCTATGGCGCGGGCCCATGTGTCGAAAATAATGGAACGCTTTATATTTTTGATCAGGCTGTTCTGACGGCCTTTGATCCAACCAGCGGAAACGCGCGCTGGCGCATCCCGTCGGTGGGCGTTGTTGGTCTGTTCTTCGACGACAAGGGTGCGGTCTTTGTCAACACCACCACCGGCAATCCGGATGACATCAAGTATTCACGGGAAATTGACGTGAGCAAAGCAACCCAGGCGGTGGTCATGAAAGTGGACCCGGCTACCGGGACGATTTTGTGGAGATACAATCCCGGCGGTTACATTTCCTACCTGTCCGGCAAATATATCTTTTCGTACCGGGATTATGATCCGGGCGATGAGGAAGATCAATCGGACGAAGCGACGTCCGCAATCCTCGGGACGGCCTATCTCAAAATCATTCGCATCAATCCTTCCAACGGCCACGTTATGTGGGAACACGATGAAGGCCGCGCGCCGGTGGATTTGCAATTCGACGGGAATATGATTTCGATCGTGCTGAAGAAAGAAGTTGAGGTCTTGAAATTCTTTTCGATGTAGGCTGGACCGTATGGGGCCTATCGGGCAGTCGAGATACCAACGGGGAAGAACGCCGCAGATGAAATTCGCGCTAACGCGCGGCATCGCAGTCAGCGGCTTGTCTTTTGGCGCATTTACCCAGGGCGGCGCTCGCGGACTCGCTTGCCCTGGGCTATTATCGGCCGCCCTTACAGGGCTTTCATTTAGCGGCTTTGCCGACAGCCATCAATTCGGAGGTTATTGTTTAGCGAGGCTTACGGTTCCGCTGTTGGCGTCGTAGTTGAACGAATAGCCGGCGGGGGCCTGGGGAAGTTTTTCGAGATAGGTTGGCGCCAAATCCTGGAGATTTTCCGGATAATGTCCTTTCGTAGCGTGATATTGCTGGACGGCCTGGTTCAGCGATGCCAGGTCCATCTTTTTCTGCGCATAAATCTCCGGTTGAACCACTGGCGACGAACTATTGTCCGCCGTATTTGTAGTGGGCGAATTGGAATTACTGGAACCTCCGGTGCAACCGGCCAACGACAGAACCATGGAGGCCGCAACCGCAATTAAATATCGAGTCTTCATGGATTTAATCTAAGCCGGTCCCGCCAAATTCCAAAATGAAAAGATGGTTTTAATCTGTAGAATGGTGCGGATATCTATCGGAGACGAATTGGGTTGCCAAACATATATTGAACAACAAAGGCGCAAAGGAATTGGGAATGAATAAAATGAGGAAAGAGGAAGGGGAAAAATTGGGGCGGCGCGGCAGCACCGCCCTACCATAGTTTGATTGTTCTACGTCAAAATCGGTCTCTAAGGGCGTTTGCGATTCGAAAGCGGTGTCGCACTTCGTTTGCCACCGCACTCCACGACGCAAGCGCGAGAAGTCTGAAAAGATTATTCCACGATTCTAATGGCTTCGGTGCAAGCCGGTCTTCTTGCGATCCAAATTCTTACTTCTTAACGATTTCCCTGGCCTGACGGATCAGGTCCAAATCGTCCGCGAGATTTCCGAAGCGGAAATTGGGCATGCCGCTCTGCTCCCGGCCAAGCAACTCCCCGGGGCCGCGCAATCGTAAATCCGCTTCGGCGATTTTGAATCCGTCCGACGTCTCCTCCAGGATTTTCAACCGCTGACGCGCTTCGAGGGGCTTCGCATCCGAAATCAATACGCAATAACTGGCGTGGCCGCCACGGCCAATACGCCCGCGCAACTGATGCAACTGCGCCAGACCGAATCGTTCCGCGTTTTCAATCATCATCACCGTCGCATTCGGCACGTCAACTCCCACTTCGATCAAGGCCGTCGCCAGCAGAATTTTGATTTCGTTTGTGCGGAACGCCGACATGACTGCCTCTTTCTCGCGGCCGCTCAATTTTCCGTGCAGCAGCCCGACTCCGAATGGCGTGAAGATCTTTTTCAGATTTTCGTATTCCGCCGTTACGGCTTTCAATTCCTTGTCGCCTGAGTCCTCGACTCGTGGATACACCACGTACGCCTGCCGTCCGGCGGCAACTTTCTCGCGAATAAAATCATAAACCTTCGGCAGCTTGTCGGTTTTACGGACAAAGGTTCTCAGCGTCCCGCGCCCTGCAGGCATGGCGTCAATTACCGAGACATCGAGGTCGCCGTAGAGCGTCAAACCGAGCGTGCGCGGGATGGGCGTCGCGGTCATGACCAGGACGTGCGGGTAATTGCCCTTCCGGACAAGTTGATCGCGTTGCGCCACGCCGAAGCGATGCTGCTCGTCGATGATCACCAGGCCGGGACTCGGCAAATCGAATCCCGAAGAAAACAAGGCGTGCGTGCCGACAAACAAGACCGGCGATTGCGCGTTCTCCAGTTTTTCCGCTTTGCGAGTGCCCGTCTGGAGTTCCACACGCACGCCGAGCGGGGTAAACCATTTTTTAAAATTGCTGAAGTGCTGTTCCGCGAGGATTTCTGTCGGCGCCATGAGGGCGACGTTGCGGCCGCTTTCAATCGCCATCAGCGCGCTGCACGCGGCAACGACCGTTTTGCCGGAGCCCACGTCTCCCTGCAACAACCGGCGCATCGGGTGCGCGCCGCTCATGTCCGCGCGAATTTCGCGGAGCACGTGCGTTTGCGCGTCGGTCAGTTTGAATCCGAGATTCGCCAAAAATGGCTTCATCAACCGGTTGTCGCCGCCGGAAGGCAACGCCTTCGCGTTCGCTTCGAATTTTTTCCTGCGTCCCTGGATTTGCCGCTGAAAATCGACAAATTCATCGAGAGCGAGCCGGCGACGCGCGATTTCCACGTCCGAAAGTTCCTCCGGAAAATGAATCATCCGAATCGCGCTCTCACGCGGAGGCAAAAGCGTGTCCCGCATCAGGTTCGACGGATCATAAGGCGCCGGGCCGGAATCCTTCAGGTGCGCTTGAAATTGTTCCAGCGTCCGCCAGGTGAGTCCGCGCAGCCAGCGTTGCGGCAGGCCTTCGGTCAGGGAATAGATCGGCACAATGCGCGCAATATGAACGAAATCTTCTTCGCCGCCCTCGATAACTTCAGTTTCCGGATGGTCCATGGTGCGTGGCTTTAATTGGATCAGCTTTCCGAAAACAAAAACTTCGTCGTCGCGCGCGAAATATTTTTCCATGAACGGCAGGTTCCACCATCGGCAGTGCAATCGCGCCGAGCCGTCGTCCAGGACGATTTCAAAGACCGATTTCATTCCGTGTCGAAACCGTTTTAGCCCCATGGCGACAATCCTGCCCCGGGCGGTCCCGGGTTCGCCTTTTTGAAGCTCGGAAATCTTTTTGAAATGCCGTCGATCCTCGTATCGGCGCGGGCGATTCAATAACAGGTCTTCGATCGTGAAAATTCCCAGGCGGGCCAACAGCGCAGCCCGCTCATCGCCAACGCCCCAGAGCGAAACGACAGGCCGCTTCAATGGCGGCAACGGCTCCTTGCCGGAAGCAGCAGCAATTGAAGCTGCGAGTTGAGATGGCGACGACATCGCCCGCACGATACAAGCGGCGAATTAAAAATTAAAACCGAAAAAGCCACGATCCATCTGATGAATTCTTAACCGCAAAGATCGCAAGGATCGCAGAACTTCCCAAATGGCTCACGCAAAAAGGACGCCATGGACGCAAAGGAGTTTTTGGTCCCCGGGGACAATGAACCCTCGGAAAAGTTGGGACCTACGGCGGTCCGGTCCGGCCGAAGGCACCACACGGCAGGCGGAGCCTTCGTTTCATTTTTTTTGGGTATAGGGAAGGAAACGGGAAACGAAGCCGAAATGAGGGCCAAATAGTCGGTTTTATTGGGGCTTTTGACGATTTTTTCGTTTCAACAGAGGAGGCGGAATTGCAAGAATTGCTATATTAATATTATTATAATTTGGAAGGAATTAACCGAATGGTGTCACCGGGCGGCATGATTCGGATGATGCCATACTCAATGCAAAATGCATACAATTCGGAAAAGGAGACGGACTCCTCGTTCTGGGAGTATAGCCGCCAGCACCGGACACGGCTATACGTGCTAACATGAAAGTGTCACAATTCTTGAACCCATTTATGACAGTATGCGACGTTTTCCTTCATCTCTTCATTTTCGCCAATTCATCCACCGCTGCCTGGCTTAAAGATTTCGCGCAGAGTGGCGACTGTGTCAAAATTAGTGCCCTTGCGCCGGAGCGTAAACTGCAACTTCGTTCCAGCGGGCAATTCGAATTGGTCCTCCCAATTAGTCGTCCACTGCATTGGGGGAAGGCCATTCACGCGCACAAGGGTGTCGCCATTGCGTATTCCCGCGTCGAATGCCGGACTCCCGGGCAACACCCACGCCTCTGCTTCATCAGCGTGCCCCGGGACCTGATAGAAGAGTGCACCAAGGCGATTATATGAGTAAGGGGGTGGGAGGGACCTCTTGACACGTAAATAGACAACATTGTGGACGCCATCCGCGACGGTTCGACGTGGTCCAGGGCCGCCAACCCCAAGTTCCCGTCATATTCGGACCCCCATTCGGCCTCAACAGGGTTGCTGAAAACCTCCATCACAGGCACATTTTTAAGGACGAGGGGTCCTATGGAGATTTTGTCTGCGAGCATCTCCTCCTGACTAGAGACGCCACCAGCCCAGCTAAGTACTCTACAGGTAACCGGGGCATGGGGATGTCCATCCCGCCATTGGCGCCACAACCGCGGGGCAAGCAGCAAACCGAACGGGTTGCCCGTATCAATTGAAATGATTCCTTTTGTGCCGTCATTGTGCGGCACTTCAATGTCGAGAATGCCAGTGTTGGTCATTATCGGGAATCGCGTCCAACCCCGGCCGAACCACGGGTCATGCATCAATGCAGAGATGGTATACTTTTCCGCGTCAATTCTTACCGGGCCGCCAGTTGCAAAATACCATCCAACGATCCCGTCAGCGCCGCCATCCAGGTTCTGGTTAATAATTACAAAATCCGTCTGTGCTGCTTCACTATCGTTCCACTTGAACGTATAGACTGCCGTATCGCCAGGTCCGTTTGTGCCAGGATCGACCACGTTTAACCCCAGGCGTTGGACCGCGCTCTTTGTTAGCAAGATTCCCGCCGCTCCAGAATCAAAATAGACCTTCACAGGTTTGCCGTTTACAGTCGCGCCGTTTAGCCAAATTCGGCCAACTGCCCGGCAATTTGAGGCGCAAAGCCACGCAATTGCCACTACGGCAGCGACCAGATGAATGTGACTTCGTAAGTTTAGCACATCGCTCTATGTCGTTTAGGGTTTGAAGTCAGAGTCATGGGTAGGGACCTTTAGTTCCTCCTAATAATTCGGTTGAAGGATATTTCTTAGGGTGGCGACCGTTTCGAAATTTGTGCCATTGCGCTGGAGTAAAAAATGCAACTTCGTTCCAGCGGGCAATTCAAATTTACTTAACCAAATCTCCGACCAGGCTGTGGCATGAATTCCGTCTACCTGCAAAAGGACATCGCCATTGTGGATTCCCGCCTCGCAGGCCGGGCTTCCGAGGGTGGTCCAGGCACAACACTCGTCCCGATGGTCCATTGTAGCGGCAAAAACGGCGCCAAGATGGTTGTATGGATAGGGTCCGGGTCGGCTTTTCCTGGCGCACAGATATGCCGTATTGTGCGGGCCGTCAACGACGAAATCCATGCGGCTAAGAGCCGCTAAACCGAGAACGTAATCCTGGTTATCATGAGCGGGGGCAGTAATGTTGTTTGTATCCAACTGTAATATGGGCACGTCTGTAAGCGAAAAAGGACCCATTTTTATTTTATCGGCAAACGCCTCTTCATCGACTGCCAAGCCGCCTGGACCTACACTTGCTTGAAGCGTCAAGGGAGAATTTGGATGCGCCTCTCTCCATTGACGCCACAAGCCGGGGGACAAGCCAATTC
>DASXFM010000406.1:0-8376 GCA_036489615.1 Verrucomicrobiia bacterium
CGGGAAAAAGCCGTTTCCTGCCATTTGATCCTCGCCTATGACGATCTTTATTCAATCCAATACATGAAGCGCAACCTGCGCCCGTACTGGCGCCGCAATGGTTGGGAGGCCGCAGACCTGTTAAAGGCGGCGGCGCACGACTATGCTTCCTTGCAAAAACGTTGTGCAGCCTTCGACGACGAATTGATGGAAGATTTGCGCGAGGCGGGTGGGGAAGATTATGCCCAATTGGGAGCATTGGCTTATCGCCAATGTTTTGCTGCTGGTAAATTCGTGGCGGACGCCAACGGCCAGCCGATGTTCTTTTGCAAGGAAAACCATTCCAATGGTTGCATCTGCACTTCCGACGTGTTTTATCCGATGTCGCCCCAATTCTTATTGTTTGGCCCCACCCTGGCCAAATCGTTCATCGTGCCGTTTATGAATTACGCGGCGAGCGACCGCTGGAAGTTTCCTTTTGCGCCCCATGATCTCGGAACCTACCCGCAGGCCAACGGCCAGGTCTATGGGGGTGGTGAAGAAAGTGCGGTGGACCAAATGCCCGTTGAAGAAAGCGGCAACTTAATGCTCCTCTTCTGTGCCGTTGCCGAAATGGAAGGCAATACGGAATTCGCCAATCTTTACTGGAAACAACTTCAACGGTGGGCGGATTACCTGAAGAAAAAAGGATTCGACCCGGAAAACCAGCTTTGCACAGATGACTTCGCCGGCCATCTGGCGCATAACGTGAACCTTTCGGCGAAGACGATTTGCGCGCTGGGTGCCTATGCCAAATTGTGCGAGATGCGGGGTGATGCTGCCGAGGCCACCGAATACTCACAACTCGCGCATCAATTCGCGCAACGCTGGGTAAAGGAAGCTGATGACGGCGACCATTTCCGTCTCGCTTTCGACCGGCCCGGAACTTGGAGCCAAAAATATAACCTGGTTTGGGACCAAATCCTGGGATTGAATCTCTTCCCTGCGGAAGTGGCACAAAAAGAAATGAGCTATTACAAAAAGATGGAAAATCAATACGGCTTGCCGCTCGACTATCGTCAGACCTATACCAAGCTGGACTGGACCGTCTGGACGGCCACGCTGACTCAAAATCGTGATGACTTTCAAGATTTGGTGAGCCATGTGCTTAATTTTATAAATTCTACCCCGGACCGCACGCCCATGTCCGACTGGTATCAGACCAAAACGGCCCGCAGAGTAGGCTTTGACGCCCGTCCGGTGGTGGGCGGTGTGTTCATCAGGATGCTCTATGATAAACCCGTTTGGCAAAAATATGCCTCCCAGGATAAAACCAAAGCCGCTAATTGGGCGCCCATGCCTGAGCCTCCTAAGGTCACGGTGATTCTGCCGGCGGCAGACAAGCAGTCTGCTATGTGGAGCTATACCACCGTTAGGCCGTCGGCTGGCTGGACGAAACCTGACTACGACGACTTGGCCTGGAAACATGGCAAAAGTGGCTTTGGCACAGAGGGTACGCCCGGCGCGTATATCGGCACGGTTTGGAGTACGGATGACATTTGGTTGCGCCGTGAAATCAATATAACCCCGGCGACCTATGATGATTTGGAAGGCTGGCTCCATCACGACGAAGACGCCGAGGTCTATATCAATGGCGTGCTCGCCCTCAAAGCTGGCGGGTTCATCGTCAATTACGACGCGTTCCCCTTGACCGCGGCCGGTAAGGCGGCATTGAAGCCGGGCAAAAATGAGATTGCCATTCATTGTCATCAAACGGTGGGCGGACAATATGTAGACTTTGGCCTGGTCGATGTTCAAACCAACTAAACCGTGTGATACAGACAATCAAGGTCATTGCCTCGGCGATTCTCGCCGCCCAGGTTTGGATTTTGAAGGCTGACTCGCTTGGATTTCCCTCCGCTACCGATCTTCCGCCCACGCCCGTTGTCGCCAACCGTCAGCCGCTATTGCCCACCCCATTTGTCGCGCTTCCTTTGGGAAGTGTCCGGCCTCAGGGCTGGTTGCTTAAAGAATGCGAATTGCAGCGGGACGGCCTTACGGGAAATGCCGAAACACTTTATTCCGACGACATCGGGACGAACAGTGCGTGGCTGGGAGGCACCGGCAATAATTGGGAGCGAGGACCTTATTATTATAAAGGACTGGTGGCGCTGGCCTATACGCTGAATGACGCGGGCCTTAAACAGAAGGCGCAAATGTGGATGGACTGGCTGCTCGACCATCAAGGAGCGGATGGTTACATCGGCCCGCAATCAAATGACGATTGGTGGCCACGCATGATCGCGACCTATGCGCTAAAGGATTATTACGAAGCCACCGGGGATTCGCGGGTGCCCACCGTACTGGACAATTACTTTCATTACATGCTCGCCAATCTGCCCTCCCGCCCGCTAAGTGATTGGGGAAAGGCGCGCGCCGGGGATGAAATGGACGTGGCGCTCTGGCTTTATAACCGGAACGGAGATACCAATTTGTTGTCGCTGGTGGATTTATTGCATCAACAGGCCTACGACTGGCCGGGAATTTTTACGAGCAATAACTTCGTCCTCTACGGCAGGGATTTTCAGCCGAAGCACAACGTCAATGTCGAAGAGGCGCTTAAAATGCCCGCCGTCTATTACCAGTTTTCGCACCAGGTGGGTGATAAAAGTGCCGTCTGGCTGGGTATAGACAATTTGATGCGTGAGAACGCCCTGTCGTTTGGCATCAATAGCGGTACAGAATTTATTTCCGGCAACGCCAGTATCCAGGGAGTCGAACTGTGCGCCATCGTCGAAGCGATGCTTAGCTTGGAGACGGCCGTGCGTATTTCCGGCGATCCGTTGCTGGCTGATCGGCTGGAGACCATTACCTACAACGCGCTGCCCGCTGCCCTGGCGAACAGTGTTAAAGGCATCCAGTATTATACAGTGGCGAACAATGTGATCGCAGTTTATGGCAGCCACGGTTTTGACGAAGATTACGCCAACGCCACTCTACCCGGACCTTATTCCGGCTATCCCTGCTGCCGTTATAATTTTCACATGGGCTGGCCCAAGTTTATCCAAAACTCATGGGCAGCCACGACTGACGGCGGGCTGGCGCTCATCGCCTATGGCCCGACCATGGTGAATGCCCTGGCCGGCGACTCACCAGTTCAGATCACTGAAGAAACGGATTACCCGTTCGAAGAGCAAGTGCGACTTCATATTAACATGAACAAGTCCGCTAAGTTTCCGCTCGTTTTGCGGATCCCCGGCTGGTGCAAAAATGCTTTCATTTCGGTCAATGGCCAGCCGCAATCCGGTTTCTCATCCGGCTCCTTTTTCCGGATTGAACATCGCTGGGCTAATGGCGATATCGTTGATATCCATTTGCCTATGCCTCTCCAAACACTCGCGGGACCAAGTCGTGCCGTCGCCATTAATCGAGGCCCGTTGGTTTATTCTTTGCGCATTGGAGAAAAATGGACCGTTCGCACGCCTGACCCTCGCGGCTTGGGTTTCGATGAGTTTGAAGTGCATTCGACCACGCCTTGGAACTATGCCCTGCAATTGGACCCCACCAATCCGTATGCGTCCTTAACTTTCACAAATTTCGGGGCGATGCCGGCAGACCCGTTTGACCCGGCACATCCGCCAGTTGGATTGCTGGCCCGGGCGCGGCAATTGCCGGATTGGACCATTGGCTGGCGTGGGACCCAAGCCTTCGAACCACCCGTCAGCCCGGTTGCTTCAACCAGTCCGATGGAAAATGTTCTGCTGGTACCGTTCGGCTTACAACATATGCGCCTGAGCTGGTTTCCCTATTTGGGAACCCCCTCGCCAACGACGGGTTCCTTCACCGAAAATTTCGATCCGTCATGGTGTTCCCGCTGGACGACCTTTGGCGGAAATTGGCTGGTGCGTAACGGAGTTTTAAGCACGGTGCCCGCTTCCCCGAACGGTGCCAAGGCCCTGGCCATGGCGACGGTCTTTACCAATTTTACCTATGAAGGCAATGTCTCCGTGGGGCCGGAAGGAAATGCTGGATTGATTTTCCGGGTCAGCAAACCCGATATCGGAGCCGACGCGTATTGCGGTTACTACCTCGGCATTAACTCCGGAAGTTCGGAGTTGGAATTGGGTTATGCCAGCAACGGCTGGCACGAGATCGCTACTATGCCGATGAGCTTTACCGCAAACAAATTTTACCATTTGAAAATCCAGGCGTCCGGCCCGCAATTGAAAATTTTTGTCGACCACGCCGCCCGGCCTACCTTGGGTATTGAAGACGACCACTTCTCTAGCGGCATGATCGGTGTGCGTGATTTCTGTACGGATCACGAACAATCTCTGTCCGCTTATTCCAATCTTTTGGTAAAGGAAACCCAAACAGATCTGAATTAAATCCATGTTGCCGGCTTGTATCCCAACTAAAATTGGAAAGACATGGATTTTCCTTGTAGCTTTTTTTTGCTGCGCCTTCCTTTCCCACGCCCAGGGACTCATCTGGCCGGCCAATCAATTGATGCCCACATTTTCGACGCCGGCTCCAGTTTTGGACTGCATTGATGTCAGCTCAGCCAGTAATCCGGAAGTGGACCTGTTCGCGTCGCTTGAAGGTATTGTTAACCGCACACAACCGCAGATTGCCTGCGTGGACAGCGTGGATGGGGAAGGGGAGTTTACCTGGCTCAACCTCCACAATCTCCCTTACAACGTCACCAATGGTTATAATTGTATCCTCAAATATAAAAACTACATCACCGGATTGGTCGTCACCGATCCCAACGAGGCCGATACCTTGAACCTCGCGACGACTATCGCCGGTGTTAACAACGAATTGATTTGTGCCCCCAGCCTTCTTTTTAGGCTGACCAATGCTCCTTACAATCTTTCCGTCAACGACGATCTGCGAGGACGGTTTACGAACAAGTATCAGGTCTATGGGTATCTCTATACAAATTATTGGTCTCTCTGTACCCACCGGATCATTGCGGGCATGGAAACCAATCTGGACGGCAACCTGCGCGATTACCTCGTCGCCGTAAAATCTGCGACAGTTTGGCTGGACCCGGGCACGTCCCAGGACGCTACCCTGCTGGGCAAGTTTGTTTCCAATATGAGCCCGGTCAATGGCGTTTATATTGGATGGTGGCCAAGCGAAGGCAACGGCCTGACCTGGATCGCGAATTATGGGATTCCCGTGCTGGCCAGTGATTTTTTCCGCAACGGTTCCGTTTTCAGCGGCGTATCGCGCACGATCAACGTTCCGCCGATTCCAGCTCCGCCTCCGCTCCAAAACAAAGTCTATATTGCGCTCGTCGTCAGCGACGGCGATAACGCTCAATATATGGAACATGTGATGAACATGTGGTGGCAGGATCCCGCCCGCGGCACGCTCCCGCTTAGTTGGACGATTGATCCGCTGGTTTCAGTACTAGATCCCGCCATGATAAATTATTATTGGAGCACGGCCTCCACCAACGATTGCCTGATTTCTGGTCCGTCCGGTGCGGGTTATGCGCACCTTGAGCTATGGAGCGCGGCGAACTTAGCGGCTTTTGCCAGTGCTTCCGATGCTTATCTGCAACGTGCCGGTATGCGCACGATTACCGTTTGGGACCAGGTAAACGCCAACATCGCCCAGGCCTTTGCCACCAATTGCCCGACGTTATTGGGCCTGCTCGACCAGGGCGGTTCTTATAACGCGGTGAACCTGGGCCTGCGGACGATAGCATTGAATCCCACTTACGCTTCGCTGACGAACCAAATCATTTCTGCCATCAGCAGCACGGTACAAGGATGGAATGGCACGACGCCTTTATTTATTGTTGCTCAGGGAGTTTCGTGGAGCTTAACGCCAACTGATTTCAAAAGCGTCGTCGCCGCCTTTAGCGGGAGCCAATATCAATTCATTCGTGCTGACCAATTATTTTTGCTCTACCAGCAGGCTTACGGGCCGCCCTTGGCTTTGACGTTACCCGTAACCGGAGTCACTGCAAATGGAGCGACCTTGCAGGGTGTCGTGACAGGAAATGCCACTAATACCTTGGCCTGGCTCGAATGGGGAACGAACAGCAATTACGGTTCGCGTAGTGCCGTGTTCAATATTGGGAACTCCGCCCGGACAATTAGCACCAACCTTACCGGCTTGGCCGCGCAACAGATTTACCATTATCGGGTTGTCGGCAGTAATATCATGGGAATGGCGTGGGGCATGGATAAACAATTCGCAACCGGCGGCGGAAGGTTGGAAGAATGGGGCAGTACGGCGAACGGTTTGACCAATTTCCCTCCAGGGCTGACCAACGTGGTTCGTATTGCCGCAGGTGCCAATCACGCGTTGGCGCTTAGTAACGATGGCACAGTGGTCGCGTGGGGAAGTAATGCTTTTGGCCAAACCAACGTGCCGGCGGGACTCGCCAATGTCATTGATATTTCCGCCGGGGTTCAACACAGCCTGGCGCTCATGTCTAACGGCACGGTCGTGGCCTGGGGTGGCGATGCTGATGGCCAAACCAACGTGCCGGCGGGATTGACTAATGTCATCGCCGTCGCAGCCGGTGCCTATCATAATCTGGCATTAAACGCCAATGGCACAGTCACCGCCTGGGGATACAATATTTTTGGCCAAACCAATGTGCCGAATGGCCTGTCCAATGTCGTCGGAGTGGCTGCGGGTTATGGCCACAGCGTGGCCTTGCTGGCAAACGGAACGGTGACCGCTTGGGGATACAACGGTTTTGGACAAACTAATATCCCATCCGGCTTAAGCAATGTGACAGCCATTACTGCGGGTGAATATAATAATGTCGCCCTCAAGGCGAGCGGCAGTTCCCCGGCAAATCCCGTTCCTGCCAGCCGATGGGTGGCAGACAGCCTTTCTGTTAACAATGGCTCATCCGTCAGCAATTGGACCGATATCATCGGCGGAGCCAGCGCATCACAATCCTCTCCTGGAAACCAGCCTCAATTATATACCAATGTTCTCAACGGCCATAACACCTTGCGCTTTTCCAGCACCCTTGGCCAATATTTGACCGTGGCCGCGACGAACAGCGCGATTTCCGGGGCAGGGGATTTCACCATCGTCGTCGTATTTCGGACTTCGACACCGGGGAATTCTTCACCATTGTTTTATGACAACACCGGTTTGTTGGGCGCGGATGTGCCGAATGCTGCCCAGGACTGGTCATTTGTTCTTAACGGCAGTGAAGTGGGAGCAGGGCTGGGGGAGGGCAGTGGGTGCAGCGGAGATGTCAGCCTTTATGGCGGCAATGTCACGGATGGAAACCCGCACATTGGCGCCTATGTGCGCTCCGGCGATACCATTCGCTTGTACGTGGATGGTATGATTGTGGCGGAACAGACGGCGCTTTGCACCGCGACGCGGGTGAGCTGTCCCTTTGAAATCGGATCGATGACTACCGCGCCAAATTATATCAACGGCGATATTGCGGAAATCCAACTTTATACTCAGGCATTGAATCCTATGGAAATGGCGAATCTCAATCAACTTCTCGCCACGACCTATGGCTTATCGGGAACTGCTGGTGCGCCCGTGAATCGATGGGTTGCCGATAGCCTTTCCGGCAGCAGCGGTTCTTCCATTAGTAATTGGACCGACAACGTTGGTGGACAGGCTGCGGCCCAACCCATCGCCAGCAGACGGCCCGCACTCTATACGAACGTTCTCAATGGACACAACACCGTGCGTTTTTCCAGTGGCGCCAGCCAATATTTGATCGTGCCCGCGGCAAACAGCACGATTTCCGGAGCGGGCAATTTTACCATCGTTGTTGTGCTCAAGACTTCCACCTCGGGAAATCCCTCTTCCCTTTACTATGACAATACCGGCTTGCTGGGTGCTGATGTCTCGGGCGTCACCGAAGACTGGTCGTTTGTCATCAATGGCAGCCAATTGGGTGCCGGTTTGGGCGCCGGTACCAACGGCTGCAGTTCAGATTTCAGTCTCTACGGCGGAAATGTGACGGACGGCAATACCCACATCGCCATTTACGAGCGCAATGCTGATAACGTTTCCCTCTACGAGGATGGGACCATTGTTGCTTCGCAAAGCGGGCTCTGCACCGACGCGCGAATTGATTGCCCATTTTATATGGGCGTGATGCCCGGCACGTCCTACTATTACAATGGTGACATTGCGGAAATTCGTATTTATAACCGCGCGCTGGCTCCTTTTGAAATCACCGGTCTTGATGAAAATTTGTCTGCCACCTATGGCGTTGGTGGAATGGCGGGTGCCGTGGTGGCTTGGGGCAGTAATTCCAGCGGCCAAACCAATGTGCCGGTGAATCTGACCAATGTCCTGGCCATCTCCAGCGGCGGGCAAAGCCTTTTCAATCTCGCCCTCTCAGCCAATGGAACCGTTCAGGGATGGGGAAATAACAGCTCGGGTCAAACTAATGTGCCG
>DASXFM010000464.1:0-22507 GCA_036489615.1 Verrucomicrobiia bacterium
ATTGCCATCATTGCTATTCTGGCGGCGATTCTGATGCCGGTTTTGGACAAGGCAAGATTTCGGGCCGAGGAGGCCAGTTGCCTCTCGAATTTTCACCAATGGGGTGCCGCTGCAAATTTATATGCCGATGAAAACCAACAACGGTTGCCGGTGATTCCAGACGCCGGCGGCCAATTCTACAGCGAGGACGATCCCAACGATGTTTCCACAAACCTGCTCGTCGGCATGCAGCCCTACCAAATCAACGTGCAACAATGGTTCTGCCCGGTCCGGGAAGCCGCATTTACTCTCGCCGAACAGTCCCTCGGCAGACCGATCGTAACCATCCCCGATTTGCTTGCCTATTATCAGAGCCTGGGCCTGGGGATGGTCCAGGCGCAACACTGCTGGTGGGTTCCACGCGGTGGCAGTGCCAGTCTTCATGTTACGGCTTCAATCACCTTGTCCAATCCCATCAACAATGCCCGTTGGGCTGCGAGGTTGACTGATACCTGCGTCAACGCCAATCCCATCGTCACAGACATGATTAATAATGCGTCGGTAGGAGCGCACATATTCGATGAAAACATGGCTGATCTGGGTACTTTTCAGGGCGGACACCCGCTCCTGCCTGCGAATAGCGCCAGGGGTGGCGGCTTGAATCCGATAACCGTTAGTCGGGCGTATGGTGATGGTCACGCGGAACAGGTCCCGGCAAAGCAGATTAATTGGCGATCATACGGTGTTTATACAACGTGTTATTAGGAAACCGACGAAAGCTTGTAACGGTTGGCTGAAGAGAGGGGCAATCGTTTCAAGATCAGAATTTAACCAACTTGTCTATTAGTAAACCGATGATACAAACGAACGACATATTTTCGTGGGCAGCCACGCAAAGACTTGAAGCCAGTGGGCGAGATCTGGTCGCGCCGGGTCCACTGCCGGTGCCTAACCGGATTTTGCCCCTGGACAAATGGCCCGAGGGCAGCGCCTTTAAGCCACTCAAGAAAATGAGCACGGTGGATGACATTCGGCGCGAACTGGCCAAGTCCCGACGGCGGATGGCGAAGTTTCTTGCAGACCATGCCCCCCCCTTGCCGATGCCCCGCCTTTCCCTTCCTCTGGAGTGCTTCGACTGGCGTGAAGAAACTGCGGATGACCGCCAGGATTTCCCTTCCACGCTCGCCGGCGGAGGGCAGTGGACTCGCGTGGCGATACCACACTACGGCCCGCCTTTGGGCCGCACCGTCACCTATTACCGGACCAGCTTTGAATTGACCGCCGACATGCTTTCCAAAGGATCGCTGTTCGCCGTCTTGGACGGCGTGGATTATAAAGCGCATGTCTTTATCAATGGCGCCTTTCTCGGTTCTCACGAAGGATTCTTTGCGCCATTTGAATTTGATTTCTCCGCGCAAGCACGGCCCGGCCTCAATCACCTGCTGGTAAAGGTCGAAAACGACCACGTCTGCATGGGCAGCGTTGATAATGATGGCAACCAAACATTGGACGGCGACAAGATTTATGCTGCCACTGGCCTTGGCTATGATGATCCCCAATTGGGCTGGCATCACTGTCCGCCTGGAATGGGCATCTGCCAGAGCGTTCGGATCGAAGTCCGTTCGCGTTTATTTATCAGAGACATCTTTGTGCGTCCGTTGCCTGACGGGGAGGGTGCCGAGGCCTGGGTCGAAGTTTACAATTGCGACCTCAGCAATGTTCCGGTCACCTTTGAACTCTCCTTATTTGGTCAAAATTTCAAATCCGTCGTCTTCCGCAACCGCCGCTTCCGGTTAACCACGACTGGGATACGCGGCCATGGCGATATTGACAAAGAATTTGTGCCGGTCATCCAAAAAGCCGCGGGGCCCGGCGTGAGCCAGTTCCGTATGCCCTTTCAAATCCCGGGCGCGCGCCGGTGGGATTTGGCCACGCCCTGGCTTTACCAACTGCAAGTCAAGTTGCTGGATGAACACGACAAGGTTGGCGATGCGCGTCGCCAGCAGTTCGGGATGAGAACTTTCAGCCAGGACGAGAACTCTACGCCCAAAGGCAAGTTTTACCTCAACCACCGGGAAATCCGACTTCGCGGCGCCAACACGATGGGCCACGAACAGAGGTGCGTTTTCCGCAAGGACTGGTCTCAACTCATTGACGACATCCTGCTGGCGAAGCTCTGTAATATGAACTTCCTGCGCCTGACCCAGCGTCCGGTCCAACGCCAGGTTTATGAATATTGCGACCGCCTCGGTCTGATGACCCAGACCGACCTGCCCCTCTTTGGCTGTTTGCGGCGCAACCAGCTCTGCGAGGCCGTCCGTCAGGCGGAAGAGATGGAACGTCTCATCCGTTCGCATCCATGTAACATTTTGGTGAGCTATATCAATGAGCCGTTTCCCAACGGTCAAAGCCGTCCTCACCGCAACTTAACTCGCAACGAACTGGAGCAGTTTTTTGACATGGCCAGCCGGGCCGTGCGCATGAACAACCCGGAGCGAGTCATCAAATGCGTCGAAGGCGATTACGATCCTCCGACTTCCGCCGGCATGCCTGACAATCATTGCTATTGCGGCTGGTATATTGGTCATGGCCTTGATCTGGGCCGTCTGAACCGTGGTTATTGGATTCCTATTAAGACCGGCTGGCATTATGGTTGTGGCGAGTTTGGCTCAGAAGGGCTTGATAGCCTGGAGGTCATGCGTAAGTATTACCCTGAAGGCTGGCTTCCGCCCGCCGGTCAAAACCCGATTGTCCCTTGGCGCCCGGACCAGTTGAGCGGATCCCAAACCAACCGGTTTCAATATCTATGGTTCCCAGCCCAGAAGACACCAGAGGCATGGATTGAAGCCAGTCAACGGCATCAGGCTTGGGTCACCCGTATTATGACAGAGGCGTTCCGTCGCGACCGGCGCATGAACACCTTCGCCATTCATCTCTTCATTGACGCCTGGCCCTGTGGCTGGATGAAGACCATCATGGATGTCAATCGCATTCCCAAGAAGGCCTTTTTTACTTATCGCGAGGCGCTCACGCCGTTGATGGTTTCATTGCGTGCGGATCGCCGCACCTTCTTCGCGGGCCAGACTGTCGAAATGGAGGCTTGGGTGTGCAACGATAACCACGATGTTCCTGCCGGGGCGCAACTGCGCTATCAACTGGAAATCCATGGTCGGATCCTCCAATCCGGCCGCACTGCCGCCAGAATTCCGCAGTGTTCTTCCCGGCCGCAAGGCATGGTTCGTTTCCAGCTTCCCTCGCTGGCCAAACGCACGACTGCCACCGTCCGCCTCGCGCTCACTGACAAATCCGGCAAAACTCTTTTCGACACCGCGCAGGACTTCGAAGTTTTCCCAGTGCTGCCGAAGGCGGATGCCAGAAGTCTGTTCATCATCGGCCATCGTAACGGCCCCGCCGCCATCCTGGCGAAACAACTCGGTCTCTCTCGTGTTCGCAAGGGAACACCGCAGGCGAGGGACGTAATCGTTATAGATGATCCCGTGGCTTACGCCAGACGACGGCTTGGAGTTGACGCGGCGGTCAAGGCCGGCGCCACCGTAGTGTTTCTTGAATTGCCCCTCGGTAAACATGATCTACCCGGCGGCGAACTTACAGTGGTTTCGGGCGGAATGGGACAGCGCCATTTTGTGGATTGCAACACCGGCCATGCGTTAGTGGAAGATTTTCAGCCTTACGATTGCTGGTTCTGGCATGATGATACCGTTGGATATCCGACGCCGCTGCTGGCGACCGTTCTCGATCCTGTGCGGGACGGCTGGATCACGATTCTCGAAAGCGGCAATGGTTCTTGGGAAACTGACTGGAAGCCCGTGCCAGCGGCCGTCGAAAGACGCTTTGGGCAGGGAATGGTTCGGGTTTGCCAGGTTAAACTCGCTCATCGCCTGGCGACCAACCCGTCAGCAGCCATTTTTGCCCGCAGACTATTGGATGTCGCCACACCGCTGCCGGCGCCCACATCGGTCGTGACGTTTGGAAAGCATGACGGAGTTATCGCGACCAGCCTTCGGTATCAAGCCACGACATTAGTTCCTCTTTGTCACGTTAGCCGGAAGAGGTTGTGACTGGTTATTGTGATTCGGAGCCAACAATACGGCTCGTTTCAGCCGTATCGTCATGCAGAAAAAGCAAAAAGCTAAATTTGTTTCATTCGCTTGCAATAGATAGAAGGCGAACACGCGTGGAAGTCTGACGCAACCGTGAAAATATCTCATTCAAAAAATATTCAATCGTGAACATAATTGGAAATCGCCACCGCATAACCGTCGTAGTTTTATCTTTGGAACTGGTTGATTCCCCGATTTTATCCGGCGTTCTCTCCGGAAGTCCGTGAGGAAAAACAGAAAGTAAAATACCAAAAAGGATAATGAAATAATTCCTACCCCAGCTAAACTGGCCATACACCTAAACACGGCCAGCACAATGTGACCATGAATCCCAAAAAATAGAGCAATTATGAAAATGAGCCCATCCAACTGTTCTCCTGCTACGTTAAGACCGACAATCTCCTCGCAGCCCATTCCCGCGCCACCCCACTGCGGGTCAGTGGGTGCTCCAAACAGGCGCGATCGAAGCGGGGTTTTCGCGCGAAAGGCACGCTGGCTTTTATCCGTGGTTGCCATCATGGGGACCATGCTGTCCTGGATTATGCCCACGGCGCAGGCGCAAAATGTGTATTGGGGAAATCCTGCCCAGGCGGGGACTGGTAGCACGGTCTATGACTGGATGACTGCCCTCGAATGGAGCCCAAACACCAATGGACCTCTTTATGCTTATGGTAACAGCGGCGTTACTGCCTCCAGCACCGTCTATTTCATCGGTGCTGGCACTGACAACATTACGGTTAATACCGCTGAGAATACCAGCGGTGGGAGTTATCCTTCCCAAATCCATATTGGAGACGTAGGCGCCAGTGATAATGCGGTCATCACATTAAACTATGATCCAGGTCTAATTGGCACTGCCGGATTGTTAAGGTGCAGCAGTTATCTTGGTGTTGGCTGGTCAGCTCCCGATGCCCAAAGTATCTGCACCGCCATCTTTAACGTGTACACCAATATCAACGTCACGGGTAGTGGAATCAATGTCGGGCGTTTTGGATCCGTTGGAGTTCTTAATCTCGATGGAGGCACTTTGACCTGTTCTGGTGTCTTCAGCATGGCCAACGGCGTCACCAGCGGCAGTACGAACGCCGGTCAGGCAACCCTGAACATCAATGGCGGCAAGCTGACGGGTGTTACCACTTTCACCATTGGTGCGGCCGGAGCTGCTAGCGCGCCTCCGGTGCCGGCGATAGGAGTGCCGGGGAGCAACTCAGTGGCCAACGCAACAGTGAACATCAACAGTGGATCGGTCGTGCAGACCTCTTCAGGGACCGTCGTATTCTGCAATGGAAATAACACAGTCGGTACCCTTAACCTCAATGGCGGGCAGATGACTGCCGCGAGCATCGCCAAAGGCACCGGTAAGACCAATACACTTGCGACCTTCAACTTTAACGGGGGCACTCTGGTGGCCGCCAAGAGCAGTACTGCCTTTATGCCCAGCGGATTCGACGCCGTGAACGTGCTCAGCGGGGGCGCGTCGATTAACAATGGCAATTTTAACATCACGATCGGCCCGAATTTAAGCAACGGCGGCGGTGGCGGCGGCCTGACCCTCTTCTCCGGAACGGGCACGGTGACACTCTCCGGAACCAACAATACCTACACCGGTTCGACCACGGTGAGCAATGGCACCCTATTGGTGTCCGGTCTCTATGGTACCGAATCTGTGTTTGTAAACAGCAACGCAACCTTCGGCGCCGCGGGTAACATCGCCGGCCCCGTGCTGGTCAGTAGCAATGGAACTCTCACGGCTTTTCACGCAGGGACGACGCTTTCAATGACGTCCTTGACGCTGGGGATGACGCCAGCCGACATCACGACCCTGAACTTCACCGCCAATGGCACCGCACCGCTGGGCGATTACTCGGTAAGCAGTTCCGGAGGGTTGACCGTCAATGGCACCTGTACGGTAAATCTCACCGGGGTAATTTTCCCGGGACCCGTGCCGAACACCAACACGCTGATCACCTATAACGGCGCTCAAAATGGCAGCGGCGCGTTTGTTTTGGGCGCGACCCCAGGCGTGCAAGGCTTCCTTCTTGATACCGGGTCCGCGATTGACCTGGTGGTGACAAACTACACTGCCCTGACGTGGGTGGGTTATCCCGCCAACACCTGGGACACCCTCGGCGATCTGGCCTGGGAGAACGCAGGCACGCCTGCCAGTTTTGCGAACGTTGATGCGGTTTACTTCAATAATACCGCTTCGAATTTTGACGTCAGCGTCGGGTCAGGTGTCAATCCGGGCGCCGCCATCATCAGCAGCTCAAGCAACTATGTGTTCAGTGGTAACTCATTGGTTTCGACCAACCCGCTCTACATGGTTGGCCCAGGCTCGGCAGCGCTGACGATCTCCGGCAACAGCTTGAGTACGCTGAACCTCAATGGCGGCTCGTTCCAATTGCCTGGCGGCGATACCATCGGCACACTTAATCTCGCCGGCGGCACGCTGCAGGTGTTGGGCTCCGATACCGTCACTACCTATAACTGGACCGGCGGTAAGATCCAGCTTGACGATGGCGGCAGCAGTGGCCTGCTAAACTTCCCGGCGAGCACTTCTGTTCCAGCAGGCGGGGCCGTCGTGTGGGATCGCTCTGATTCGCCCATTTCCACCGTCAGTTTTGGCGGGGCAGGATCTTTCGAACAAATCGGCTCTGGCAATCTGACGCTGACTGCCGCCTCGCCTTTGACCGGGTCAATTATCGTCACTAACGGGACGTTGAGTTTGGATGCCGCCTCTACGTTCAGTGTTGGTTCAGGATTGTTTATTCAATCGCAAGGCACTGTGGATTGCCTTGCCATTAATGCTTTGGGGTCGGGAGGAAGCGGCGTCACCATCCAGCCGACGACCATCAATGCCGGCGGCCTGTTGACCTGTGATGGAAATTCCGGCCATGTCTACTTTAACAATCTCACTCTCAATGGTGGCGTGCTGGACAGTGGGTCAGACCCCGGAGATCAGTATGGAAGCTTTGCTTCGAGCCCGGGATCCATCCACGTCACGGCCAATTCGACGATTAGCGCAGCGAACATGAGCATGGTACAGGCTGTTTTGCCTATCACCATTAATAACAGCGTGACACTGACGGTTTCCGGTTACTGGGCTGACACCCAAAGCGGGGGCGCCGCAGGCACATACGCTGGCATTCCATATATAACTTTGATTGGTCCCGGTACGGCGATCTTTACAGCCAGTCAATTATATACGGGTGATACAACGGTGACAAATTCAGCCACACTCGCGTTAACAGACGGGGCCTTGCTGGATTCCTCCAACATCGTCCTGGCTGGCGGAACGATAAACGTTACCGGTCAAAGCGACAGCACGTTGCATCTCCAATATCAGCCGTCTCCGGGGACAGGTCCTTACAACTTCGGCCAAACTTTAGCGGGCTCAGGGATAATCCTTGGCGATCTTGACGCTGGAAACAGCGCGGTGACCGTCGCTCCTACGGGCAGCAGGACAGGCGGAACAACCGGCACAATCAATGTCAGTGGCAGTGTCACCCTCGGTGGCACCACTCGCATGGAACTCAATCGCACCAGCAGCCCAAACTGCGACCAGTTAACCTCGTCCGCCAGCATCAACTACGGCGGCACGTTGGTCGTCACCAACATCGGAAACCGTTTGCACGCGGGAGATTCATTTACGTTGTTCTCGGCTACGGGTGGCTACAATGCCACTTCTTTCAGCAGCATCGTGCTGCCAAACTATTACATTTGGAACACCAGCCAGTTGCCGGGAAACGGGTCGGTGAGTGTGGTAACGGTCCTGCCGCCGCCAGTCATTGCCAGTGTTAACTATAGCCAGGTGGAAAGCGGTATTCTTACTTTCAACGCTACCAATGGCGCGGTGAACGGATCCTATGCGCTGTTAACCAGCACCAATTTGGCGCTGCCCCTCAATCAGTGGACCACTGCGGCCACGGGCTATTTTAACGGCAGCGGCAATCTGACCGGCTTGAACGTCACCAATACTGTGGGGTCACAGCGGTTTTACACCTTGTCTGCACAATAAGCCAAGCTTGCCGCTTCTTTGGAAAGAGGACTAAGAGAGATAGCAGCCGGAGAAGTCTCAATCACTTCTCTGGCTGCCTTTTGATTTAATCTATGTCCGCGGGTATAACGGTGGCCAATTAAAATAGATGCAGCAGGATTTGAATGGCTGATACTTTTGCCAGTTTGCCTCTTTGCTGCGATGCCGTAAGTCCAAGAATTACTCCGGATATTCGGTGCGGCTGATACGTTTTATGGCAGTTGGTTTAATCAAATCACACAAAGAAATTCAAAAATTAAATATGAAGCGTCCTGCAATCCCATTTGCCACGAATTTTGCCGGCAATGCCGCGTCGTTAATGTCGGGATGCCTCCAGCACCGGTCGTCAGTGCCGTATCGATGGAAGACATCCCACCCGTGTTTTGCCATCATGGCCCAAATCAACCCCCAAATGCTGGATAATTGCCGTGAACTTTATGCCAGGCCATCGCCGGACGTGTTGAAAGCCATTAAGACGAGCCGTCTCCGCAACGGCACCCTCTATCTCAAGAAGATCGCCGATCCAGACCATTTTGTCCTATTCAATTATCTCGAATACAGTGGCAGTGATTTTCAGATGGACATGGCTAAACTGGCAGCGTGCAAAATCTATGCCCGATGGCGCAAGGATTGCGACGCCTGCCTCATTGCCGCTGCCGACTCATCCAAACCGGCGTGGATTGAGCTTGAACCAATGTTTTTCACCGCCGGCGCTGCCGAGGCCGTGCCTATGCCCGCCAAGTATGCGCGCATCGCCATGATCACGGGCCTCAAGCCGGAGAAAGAAATGCAATATCGTAGGCTTCACGCAACCGTCTGGCCTGGTGTGCTCAAAGACATCAAGGACCGCAACATCCGTAACTTCAACATTTTTCTCGGCGAAATTGGCGGCAAACTCTACCTCTTGAGCTATCTCGAATACGTCGGCGCTGACGGCGTGGCCGATACCGCCAGGGCCAAGGCGCTTCCCGTTAACCAGCGATGGTGGAAGTTCACCGAAGCCTGCCAGGAACCGCTTCCCGAAGCCGCCGCCAGGAATCAAATCTGGTCCAATATGGATGAGATCCACCATCACGAATAGAACGCAATCTGATCTATGAAATATATAATGATCTTTCATGCCAATCTTAACTATGCATATTTGACGCCCGATCGTTATGAATTCGTCATCCGCAAGAGTTACGAGATGACGTTCGATACATTGGAGGAGAAGTTTTCCGACGTCAGGTTCGTCTTTGAAGCCTCTGGTTACACCATTGAGGAAATTGCCAGGCGCTGCCCGGACGTTTTGGCGAAGCTCAAGCGGGCCTGTGCCAGAGGCCGTTGCGAGTTCATGGGTTCGCCCTATGCCCATCCCATGCTGCCGAATTTTCCGAAGGACGACGGCATCTGGTCCATCAAATTCAGCAATGCCGCTTACCAGAAACATCTTGGCTTCGTGCCGCGCAGCTTCTGGAATCCTGAATGTGGCTGGCGTTCCTGGGTGCCGGAACAGGTTGCTGAATGCGGTTACTCCAATCTTATCGGCGACTTCGAAGCCTACAGCCGCTCGTCCGGCCCGGATGGCCGGCCGGTGCGTCCTGAGATTTACGCGAAGGAGAAGCCAAAGAAATCCGCCTTTTATCATTTCGGCTTTGCTTATGACCTGCCCGGTACCGAACGCACGCTCCATCATCCATTCAACCAAATCCAGGGCATTGGCAAAAACAAGCTGCGGATGTTCTTGCGCTCCGACCGTATCGCGCAATTTGGCGTTCGCTATTTTATGGGCATGAAGGGATATACTCTTGAAAAATATCTTGGCTTGATTAAAAAGTATTCCGAACAGCCGAAAGGTGAGGCGGAAGGCGCCCTCATTATCTTTGCGGACGACGCGGAGTACGTCGGCACCAACGGCTGGTTTCGACTCAAATACGAGAACAAGCCCGATAACATATTCGAGCACACGCCGCAGTCGCATCAGAAATTGATTGACCTAGTAACGGCGTGCAGGAAGATGGGTTCCTTTTGCACCTTCAACGATGCGTGCAGGCTGTCGCCGTTGCCGGAGCGCATCCACTTTGATGACAACTCCGCCTGGCATGGCGGCCGCGCTTCAACCTGGGCGGAAACACCAATGGCGCGTCTGCTCCGCCCGTGGCAGGATCTCGTTCGTGTGAAACTGCTCAAAAGCAAGCTCTCTGATGACGACCGTAGCCAAGCGTGGCTGCACCTGACGAATTCTTATAACTCCGACGGCCAGTGGCCTCCCACGCTCCGGAATGCGCCACATATCATTCATCCATTCAACTACAGCTACTGTTTTGAGAACCTCCTAAAGGCGGAGTTGCTTGTCGGCAGGGTAGATCGTGATAAGTTGACTGCCCGGCCAGTGACGACGCTCAGGGATATTTTATCGCTTCAACAGGGTTTGGTCCTGAAGAAGTCGGCGCATCTGCAAAAATACGGCACCGCCGCCCAAAAAAAGTCTGGGGCAATCGCAGCGACCCTAATCAAAAAATCGAGGGCGGTTTCATCCATCAATCCATCGGACAAAGTGCTGCTGCCTTCCGAATACACTATCCGCGCCGAAATGCTGGTCGAAGCCCGTCGCCTCGTAGGCGGGGTAGAAATCGAAGTGACCGAAGACATGAAAAAATGAAACCGATATGACGACACCACCGAATGTTGTGGGGACTGCTCCGGCAAAACCACGGCCTCAGGTTCCGACGCGCAAGCGTTTCTGTTGGGGCATCGGAGGTTTTGCCGATGGGATGATGTTTGGCGGCATTAATGGACTGGTAGATCCCATTTACAATATGGCCATGGGCATTGATCCCCGCGTCATTGGCTTAGCCCGCAGCATCCCGCGCCTGGCCGATATTTTTATTGACCCTATGATCGGCCATCTTTCGGACAACACCCGCTCGAGTTGGGGTCGTCGGCGTCCGTGGATGCTAGTCGGCGCGCTGATGGCGGCGTTGATTGTGATATTCATGTGGCATGTCCCGAGGTCACACGGCGCGGGTTTAGCAAACGCATTTGTGGTGACGATGATGGTGCTGTTGTTCTCTTTTGGATATTCACTATTCACCATTCCTTACACCGGGATGGGGTACGGGTTGACAACGGATTATAACGAACGCACCCATTTGTTCAAATGGCGGCAATATGCCTATGCTGCGAGCGGTTTTCTCACGCCTTGGCTGCCGTGGATGTGCGTCAAGCTGGATATCGCCCTCGGCGGCGTGGCGCCTGAGAAAGCCAGCGGGTTGTACGGCATCCATTATGTGGGGATATTTGTTGGCATGGTTATTCTGCTGGCAGCGTTTGTACCTATTTTCTGCTGCAATGAAGGCAAGCTCTCACCAGGGGAGGAATCCAAGGTTTCATTTTTTCCCGCCATCCGGTTCACGCTTAAAAATGGCGCGTTCTGGTCGCTGGTCGCGGGCAATTTCCTGCTTAAGTTCGGCATGGTTTCCACCGGCATCTTCTTTATATATCTGCTCATCTATAACGTGTCTGGCGGCGACAAGCAGGCTGGCACCGGGCAGTGGGGAGTTTTCTGCAATGTCATCAACGCGGCGACATTTTTGGCGATGGCGCCAGTGGCATGGATGACCGACAAAATCGGAAAGAAGCCGGCCACACTCTTTCTCATGGCCGTCAGCGCTGCAGCTTACGCCTCGGTTTGGTTTACTTTCCAACCGCACCCCACCGGCTGGGTGGCCGGGGTCGCCAGTTGGTTGATCGATGTGACTGGGATACCGCCGCTCATCAGCGAGGCCTGGCCAGTCTATGTAACGGCCGCGAGCATCGGCATCTTTTGCAACTGCATGCCGCTGATCTTTGGTTCCATGATGGCCGATGTCTGCGATGTGGACGAACTAAATTCCGGCCATCAGCGCCAGGCGTTCTACGGCGCGATTTTCGTCACTTGCGACAAGATTGCGATGGGTGCCGCCATGCTGCTGCAAGGATTCTTGCTGACGGCCTCCGGGTTTGATGCCCATGCGGCAATTCAAAAAGCCGCGACCAATGCTTTCTGGTTGAAAGCGCTGCTCATGAGCCAGCCTACCGGATTCGTTCTTGGCTTTCTCGTCATTATGTCGTATCCGATCACCCGTGCCAAGGCCAAGGAAGTCCGCGCCCAACTCGAGGCCCGCAAATAAAAACAGATTAGAATAAAGTGCGTTGGATATTTTCAGAGAAAAAGGCGAGCCAGAACGAACCGCCCAACGGGATTTTATTTCTTCTAACAGCGGGCATATTAACCTTTCGTAATGCCACGCACGTTTGTTCGCGGCAATGCGCTGATATACAGGCTAAATCCTGAAAAGCTCGCGGGCAGGGCTACGCCATTGCCGGTTCCAGCGCCAAAGGTTCAACTTCGCACTCAATCTGGCTTTGCTTTTCGTAGCGTGCCTGCCGTAAATCGTAGTCTGCCTGCAAACCAGTCCACTTCTCCGCGCTCGTGCCAAAATAGCGTGCCAGCCGTAGGGCAGTGTCCGCCGTGATGGCGCGCTTTTCCAGGACAATTTCATTGATGCGGCGCGGCGGCACGTTCAACGCACGCGCCAATGCGTTTTGCGACAGGTTGCGCGGCTTCATAAATTCCTCACGGAGAATTTCCCCCGGATGAATCGGCGGCAGTTTGTTCGTTTTCATAGTTGTCAAACGCAAGTGAATCGGTGGCAGTGCGACAGTGGTTCGGCATAGCAACGAGAATTTTCCCACTGCGGCGCGGCGGTCATTAAGCTTTCACGAGCGTATTGGCGCAATAGCTGTTAAGGCTTTTGCCAGCAGCGAGGGCTTTGGCGGCAAGGCGGCGATGCAACGCCGGTTCCACACGCAATACAAATTTGCCACTGAATTTCTTCGCGGCAAGCGGTTCGGGCAATTCATTGCCGTCAGCATGAATCAGTTCAATCATTTCTTCCACAGCCTGACAAAGCTCGGCATACACTTTTGCCTCGTCGTCACCGTGAACGCCACCCGCCATGATTTCCGGACAGCGGCCAATAAAGCATTCATCCTCATCGCTCCACTCCACAAATTTCGTGTAGCGTGCGGCCAGTTCTTTGATCTGTTTGCGCGTCATACTCAATTCTCGTTGCTCATTTTGTTTTCGCGGCATCCAATGCGCGTCGCACGTCGCGTTCCTGATAATGCTTGGCATCATCACCTGCGCCGCCGCTGATTGTCACCCGCAAGCCTCGCGGATGCGTGAAATTCCGATGGCTGCCCTTGCCGCCCCGGTTCACAAAGCCGGCCTTTTCCAAGTCGGCTATCAATTGTCGCACTTTGCGCGGCATTTCAGTATCAATATAGTATCACAGAGGTTTGAGGGCGTCAATAATGTTCAACGGTGTTCACACGAATCAGCCAAGAGACGGGATTTTTTCCACGGCGGCGCGGCGGGTTTCCATCTCCAGATGCGTGTATTTTTGATGCTCGCGCGTGGACTTGTGGCCGGTGACACCCATGCGGACTTCCGCCGATACGCCTTTGTTCGCCATTTCGGAATTGCTCGTATCGAAGCGAGAAAACTAACCGAATTATCTTAGTCCACCATCATAAGACGGCGGCGCATCGGATGGAGCACTGCCCCAGCTCGTGTCCGGTGAGGCGCTCAAATCGTAGCTGAGTTTTGCGCCGTTGCGGAGATCGGAAAAACGGAACCATGGTTTATTCCAGGCTTGGCCATTGATTGTCAGGTTTTGGATATAGGGCGCATTTTTGGCCGCGCCGTTTGCGGTGATGATGATATCGCCGGCTGCCAAATGGATCACGGCTTTGGGGAACAAAGGGCCGCCGACGACCAGGATGTCTGAGCCGGGTAATTCCGGATACATCCCGAGTGCTGCGAAAACATACCACGAGGACATTTCACCGAGGTCATCGTTGCCTGGATAAGCAATCGGTCCGTTGGAATAAAGTTCGTTCATTGCGCGACGAACGACGGCTTGCGTCTGGTACGGTTCACCCCAGAAATCATAAATCCAGGGGACCTCCACGCAGGGTTCATTGCCCAGCCAGGCGTAGGGGGTGTTGCCTCCCGCATTTAGTTTGCTGCAAAAATCGTCGAGCCGCTTTACGGCCACGTTCTCACCGCCCATTTTGTCGGCGAGTCCCTCGTAGTTGAACGGAACCATCCAGAGATATTGCGCCGCGTTGCCTTCCACATAAACGCCTTTGTCATGATCGTAAGCGCCGATGTTATTTTTGAATCCCGGCGCCCACGAGCCGTCGCGTCGGCGCATTTGGATGTAGCCTGTATCTGGATTGTACAAGTTGCGCCAGTTCTGAGCATTCTTCAGCAGGAAAGCGCTATCGGGCTCATCGCCGAGGGCCGCGGCAAATTGCGAAAGGCCGAAGTCCGCGGAATCAAATTCCAGGGTCATTGAGACGCAACCATAACTGTTCTGCTCGCCATTTTCGGGCACGTAGCCAAGGTTCAAATAATCGGCCAGGCCGTCGCGCTCGCGCGTGTTGCTGATTTTGGCGAAGACCGCGGGGTTCGTGGCGGCATTGAGCAGGCCAGCCAGCGCGGCTTGCGTATCAAAGTTCGTCGCGCCGAACGCATAGAAATCGGCGATGATTGGCGCAGCCGGGTCGCCCATCATCACACCGCTGTCCATGGTCGTGACGCCCCAGCGAGGGAACGCGCCACCTTGCTGATAATCGTTGAGAAGTGATTGCGCCATGTCGGAGGCTTCTTTGGGCGCGAGCATCCCGATCAATTGCGCCTCGCTTCGATAAATGTCCCATCCGGAGAAATTCGCATACTGCACACGGCTGCCGGCGTTATGAACCTGTCCGTCGTAGCCCATATAATCACCGTTGGCATCCGAGCAGGTCGTCGGCCCGATAAACGCGTGATACAACATAGAATAAAATGTTTCCAATTCGTCCGTCGCGCCTCCACTGATTTGGATTTTATTCAGACACCTATTCCAAATGTCGCTCGTGGAGTGGACGACCTCTTCAAAGTCCTTCGAAGAAAAATTTGCGACCGGGCTTTCTGATTCGATATTGGCGCGGGCGTTGGCGATGCTCACATAGGAAATGGCAACCTTGGCCATCACCGCCGGGTTTTTGGAGATGTCGAAAGTCAAAAAAGCGCCCGAGGTTGTGTCGTTTGCGTTCGTGCCGTTGGGCTTATATGAAGAACCGCTCCAGGTGCCGGAGGCAGAAAACGGCTGGCTAAATATCGCGCAGAAATAAATCATCCGTTTATCCCGCTGATGTTTATGCTGGCAAAAGTAGCCGCCGATAGACCAGCCGCTGACTTCGCGATTTGCCGGGTCAATGCTGATGTTCGAATCGTCTGAACGATTGACATCACTGGCCGCATTGACGGCCATAGTTGCCGTTTTGCCCGCCGGATAGGTAAAACGCCCGAAACCTGAGCGCGTCGTGGCTGTGAGCTCCACTTTGACGCCATTGTTCAGCAGGACCGAATAATAGCCGGGCCTGGCGACTTCATTCGTATGCGAGAAACCTGCGGCAAAGGCCATACGATTGCCATTCGGCGGCGCACCTGCAGATAAGATCGGCATGAACGAGAAATTCCCGCCGTCCAGGCAGCCCGCGCCGCTCAAATGATCCAGACTAAAACCTGAGATCTGATCATCATTGTAGACATACCCGCCGGGCCTGGTTCCCGCGCCGCTATCAGGACTCCATTGGATCATGCCGAAGGGGGCAACCGCGCCCGGAAAAAGATTATTGTCGCCGCCATAGGCAGGGTAAATGCCCGTGCCGCACATGGGCTTCGCGTACTGGACGAGATTTTGCAGGGGATGTTCCCTTGGCGCAGACGGGCCGTTCCTGGATTGCGGGCTGGTCGAACATGAAGTGGCGATGCACAGAAGGGTGCAACCGGTTAACACGGCGGGGTATCCAATTTTCATCTCGCCAGAGTTATACACGTTAGCTCTCCGACTGAAAAGCCGCCGGCCAATCACGCAAACGCGGGATTGTCGGCAGCAGGGCTTTTCTGGTTTATGGTCGTGCTCACAGCCTCGATACCTGATCCGGAGGGGCTGAAGCGACTTTAGAATCGTTTATTGGCTAAACATAGCAAAGCGGCCGTCCTGTTGAAGCAACCATGAAATCTATGAAAACTGCGCAATCCAAATCAACTTTCATCCTGAATCGTTTTCTCGCGGGGACGGTACTGGCAGCGATGTTAGCCATGATACTATCCATGCCGGCCCGGGCGGGGCTGGCGGTGCCTTACGCTGGTTACGATCCCGTCACGAATAATTTCGTGCTCCACCTGTGGCACTTTGATGAGGCATCCGGCAGCACAACTCTCTTCGATGCCGAGGGCGCGAATCCGTTCACTTCACCTCTTCCGCTGACACCCACCGACGGCCCCAAAAACCAGCCAGTGGGGGCTCCGACCGAGTTTGCCCTGGCGGGCTTGCCGGCGATATATCCGGTCCTGACCAATTGTGTTGAGACGACTAATCCGGCCACCTGCCTGATGCCGCCGTATGTGACGCAGTCCAATAGCTCGGGCACGCCGACGAACGTCGTTTACAACAGCTATACCAATTTAAGCGATTTCATCAATACCAACACCGGCGCGTTTACGTGGGAAGCCATGGTGCGTCCATCGCTTTCGCCGCTGAGCCTGCCGAATAACCAGGAGATCATCTGCGGGGACAGCGGCATGTCCGTGCGAGCCTGGCAGTTTCGGTTCACGACAGGAGGACAAATGGAATACAACAACATCGGGGCCGGCAGCGGAAACGATTTCAAAGCCAGCTTTCCCTCGACGGGCCGGGATGCAGCCCAGGCGAACACGTGGTACCACATGGCATTGACGTTTACGGGAACCAGCCCCACCAACGGAGACCTGCCGAATGTGCTGACCATGTATTGGACCCTGGTGGACGGATCACGGACCAATTGCGACGTGCTGGCAACATTCACCGAAACGAATAAGCAACTGGGAATTCCGGTTCTGGCGATTGGAGGCAGCGCCCGTGGTTTCCCCTACAATAATGCGGGTAACAGCGAAGGATTTGCCGGGTGTATTGATGAAGTGCGCATCAGCAGCGCGTGTCTCAAATCCAACCAGATGATGTTTAACGGCAGCGCATTTGTCGCTCCGGTCGTCATTGGCCCTCTGCCAACGAATACCCTCATTGGCTACGGACAGACTCTCACTTTCAGCCCCACAGTTACCGGCACTCAGCCTATATTATATCAATGGACTCAGAATGGCGTTCCATTGGCGGGCCAAACCAATCAGACTTTGGTGATCAGCAATGTGACGTTCGCGGCCAACGGCAACTATGAACTCTTTGCCACCAACACAACCACCATATACGGCACGGTGGGGACCAATAGCAATGTGGCGGCGGTCACGGTTGGCGCGGCATTTGATCATCTTTATGCCACGGGCGTGAACGGCGATGGCAGTTTGGCCGGTCCTGATACTGTGGACCAACATTGGGTTCTGAGCCAGGACCCCGATTCCCTCGGAGTCATTCCGAATTCCATTGTTTGGTCAAATGAATCGCCGGTTTCGCCCTTTGGTGGCTTCGCCCCCAATGGCCCGTTGTCGGTCTGGACCGGTCCGGAAGAAAACGGGAGCGGTCCAGCGGGTACCTACGAATACGATACATCCTTCCTGATTGACCAGGGAGACGTGGGCAGCGCGACGCTGTCGGGCAAACTTCTGATTTTTGGACCGGCGGCCGGCGGCACGGTTCAAATGGTATTGAACGGCATATCAACGAATATTACTCTCAGCAGCTCTCCGTCAGCCGTGGCGACGGCATTTGTGGCCCCCGGCGGATTGCAGGCGGGATCCAACACATTGAGTTTCATCTGGAATTCCACTGGCGGAGCATTTCGCGCGGAACTGACTGGCATTGGTAATGCCCTCACCACGGCTCCGACCGTTAACAACCAGCCTGCTAATGAGACCGTCAATTACGGCGGCAACGCGGAGTTTTCAGTCGTGGCCCTGGGGGCGCCGCCGTTATCGTACCAGTGGTACAGCAATGGTGTTGCTGTCGCGGGAGCAACCAGCAGAATCCTGGGTTTCACGGCAACAAATTTTGCGCCTTCAGAAGTGGTCGGTGGGCAGTTCACCGCAAATTACGAGGTCGTGATTAGTAATTACGAAGGCTCGGTCACAAGTTCGCCGGCGCAGCTCACGATTAATGCCGGGCTGAGCGTTGTTGCCGCCGGCCAGCCTATCTGGGACCAAACCACAAATATTGTGGTGGTCTATTCGGGTGCTGTGGATCCCGTCACGGCGTCGGAGGCCGGCAATTATTCGCTGAACAACAACGCGAATGTGCTCTCGGCAAATTTGGTCGCCTCTAATGAGGTCACGCTCGTCACGTCGGCTTTGACTCCGGGAACCAGTTATACGCTGACCGTGCAGGACGTGGAGAATTCCATTGGCGTTATCATGTCGCCTCCGGCCACCAATCTTGTCGTGGGACTTTACCCGACAGCGACCGTGCTTTGGGTAAAGGCCGATACCGGAGTCACCACCGACTCCGGCGGCGTCAACCAGTGGAACGATCTTTCCGGGAATGGAAACACCCTATACCAACAGGATGGCCAGCCTTTCGAGCCGGAACTTGCCACCAATTCGTACATCAGCAAACCGGTCATTCGATTTACCGGAACAAACGAAACTTTCATGTATGCGAACGATGCGCCCAGTCTCGAAATTACGGGGGATATCTCCATTTTCGCCGTGGTGGAGTTTGCAAATCTGAACAGCTTGACCAACGGCATGATTGTTTCAAAAACTGTCTCGAACAAACCTGCGCCGTACGATTACTATGCGACCTCTACGTCGGTCAGTCTGTACAGGGGAAATGGCACGGCGACTCCCGGGATGGTCAATTCTTATAAAACGCCCGGCATCGGCGCTCCCCATCTTTTGGACGTGGTCATGCAGGGTGCAAATGTGGCCCATCGTTTGGACGCCAATACAAACGGCAATGGCATCCTTTCTACGGCCACTGCCGATCCGGGAGGACATCCCTTATACCTCGGCACGCGCGAGGACGGTCACAACCGCCTCACTGGCGATCTGGCTGAACTCATTCTCATTGGATCCGCTCTTTCGTCTAATGACGTGGTCTCCATGGAGAATTACCTTGTAACGCGATACAATCTGCCCACCGGCACAAATTCCTATGCGGTCTTGACACAGTCGCCGGTCTTGAGCACGAACGTCAGCGAGGGCGGCGTTCTGACGCTTCCGGCGATAGCGGCAGGCAGCGGCCCGATCTGGTACCAGTGGGTCGATTTGACTAAGGCTACCGATCTTGCCACTGGAAGCACCAACGGCGGGGTTCTCAATGCAACGCTCACGGTTCCCAACGTTCCAGCCAGCTGGAATGGCGATCAACTGGAATTGACCGTCACCAATCAATTCGGCGCCACGAGTGTGGGGGTCAGTATCAATGTTGTCACCGGCGCACCGCAAATTGTGACCGAGCCACAGTCGCCATTCTTTGCCGAAGCCTTCAACGTGGCTTCAAACTCGGTCGTCGCCCTTGGTTCAAGTCCATTATTCTACCAATGGCAATTCAATGGGACAAATTTGAGTGACAACAGCCAAATTGGCGGCGCGGATGGCCCGAGTCTGACCATTGCCGACGTGCAGGCAGCCGATGCAGGGGACTATCAGGTTATTGTCTCGAATACCTATGGCACGGCAACCAGCAGCATAGCGGATTTCGCAGTGATCGGCGATCAACCGGTGGAATTTAACTCGGGAACAGGCTGGACGGGAAATGCCGGCGCTGGCGGTCCGCCCATCATTTCTTCCAATCTATTGACGCTGACTGACGGCAACAATGGTGAAACCCGGAGTTTCTTCTTCGACTATCCGCAGTATATCGGCGGGTTCGAGGCGTCATTTACTTACCAAGCTGGCGGCAACAAGGCCGCCGACGGTGTTACGTTCTGCATACAAAATGATCCCAGGGGAGCGGCCGCCGATGGCGGCGGTGGTGGAGAATTGGCGGTAGAGGGCATCACACCCAGTTGTGAATTGGAACTTAACATCTACGCCAGCAGCGGAACCGGCCTGGGGTATAGCGTCGATACGAATGGCGTCATCGGCAATAATAAAGAGCCGGGACCGATTAATCTCGGAAGCGGGGACCCGATCGGCGTCTCAATCTATTACGCCCAGGGCGACTTGTCCCTGACGTTTACGGATTCCGTTGCCCAAACTTCGTTCAGTACGAACCTGGTAGTGGGCTCGATACCCGGCGTCGTGAACGGTTCGACGGCCTACGTAGGATTTACCGGAGCGGATGGCGGCCTTAACGCCGTCCAGACGATCAGCAACTTCACATTTGTCAGCATTCCTCCGGAAAGCATCCAATTGAATAGCGCAAATTCCACGATTTCGTGGCCGGGCACGGTCCAAGGCTATCTGTTGCAGGAAAGCACAAACCTGCTTTCCGGACAATGGATTGAGGTCACGAATCCAACAACTGTGGTTAACGGCACAAACCAGGTGACCACGCCGGCGACCAAGGGAAACATGTTCTACCGTTTGATGCTGCAACCTTGAGTAAAGTTTAATGGGCAGGGAAACGCGTTGGGAGAAGCGTTGGCCGCGAAAAAGCGAGTGAATCGAAGCGACACCCGCCGGGTAAAACCGGCGGGTGTCGTTTTTTGTAGCTCAAGGGTGTTGAGGGGAAACCGACGCTTGACGTGTAAAATTCTCACGCGTTGAAAGAATCGCGAGGCCCAAGGTAGGGTGGACGTGCGGGTCCGCCAGCGGCCCATCTCCGACGGGACGAAGTCAGAAAACGCATCAACGTATCAACGAGGTTAACGACCCCTTTCCGGTTGGAGCATCCCAAAAACTGAGATGCGCCTTGTAAAGGCAGGCAAGTGGCGCTGCCACCGAAAAACCGCCATTTGACAACATTCGTCCTTCCGCGATAGTAAACTGGAGGAATAAAACATGAAAAGAGGCGGGCCCATTTTGGTTGTGGAGGACAACCTGAAAGACCAGGCGATGATCAAAACGGCGTTTGAAAACATCGGGGTCGAAGACACAGTTTACACCGTGAACGATGGAAGCGATGCGATCGCCTTTTTTAAACGGGAACGGGAATACGCCGATTGCAATAAGTTTCCATTCCCCACTTTTTTGATGACCAATTTGGACCTGCCCAGAGTCAACGGTCTTGAGCTTCTATTGTTTTTGAAACGCAGCCATCTGACCATCATTCCCGCCATCATCTTTACGAGTTCGGCGGAGCAGGACGACATCAACAACGCCTACCTATTGGGGGCGAACGCTTATCATGTAAAATCCCCGGGCCTCGGAGGCCTTTGCGCGCAATTGCGGGATATCTATCAGTTCTGGATCAGTGTGGAGCTGCCCAAAGCCGACGAATACGGACGTCTGCTGCCTACGGAAGGCAAGGGCGGGCTCGGCCAAAAAATAGGACACCCGATGATTACCCGGGAGAAGGGATAATGAATCACTCGCCTTCCCCGTCGCCGGCCCGTCACGTTCGTTCTGACCGGTCGGGAACTTGTTTGTCACGCGGTATGCACTTGCTGGTATTTGAAATTTTTGCCAGAACCATTACGAATCTTTCGCCTGCGGCCATCCTCAAGGCGCTGGATCTGGAGTCTCCATCCCTGGAACGGTACTCAGATAACTACCGTTTGTTTTTGCCGGCGGACGCCTACTCCATTTTCTGTTTCAGACAGTTTATCCGGTCGACGAAATTGGGCGGGAACATGCCGCCTTGCAAATCGTTGCCGCCAGGCCATGTGACATTTTACAGGCAAACCGTCGAGCGCCTCATCGAAGCAAACGCACTGGCCAAATCAACCCTGGAACAATTCGATTTACTTTTCCCCTTCCCGGGACAGCGCTGAACCCGCGCCACGGCATTCCCGGCATCGGTCCGGCAGGGCACGACACATTTAAAGAGCATAGGCGTGGAAACTGGAAACGAAGCCAAAATTTGCGGTGAAATACTCGGTTTTATTGGCGAATTTGAATTTTTTTGGCGAGCCGACTGGAAACGAGCCATTGGCTGAACCGTGCATGAAGCTCTGCTATTCTCCCAGCGAGCGCTGCCACTGAAGCGAGGCAAATATGCCATTAGTCATCTCTGACCGGTTTTCTGACCCGTTTTTGGATGAAAGAAGATGGGCAAGTGACGTCAGCCTCAACCAGATAGTTGAAATCAAGAAAAATGAACAAAGCTATGGTTTGACCCCTTTACCGATAGACAATATTCTCGAATGTGGCTAATGTTCCAGCCAACCAACGGGAACTGGGTTCCTTTGCGCACGGTGTCGTGGTGGTTCACCGGTTCGGCGACGAATTCTGGTACGAACTGGGTGCTACTGAACC
>DASXFM010000142.1:0-2508 GCA_036489615.1 Verrucomicrobiia bacterium
ACGAATTGGCCGCGGCCTGAATGAATTTCCGGAATACCGTACGTGAAAGGTTGGATCCATAACTGTCCATCCGGGCAGAGGGCATAAATGGTGTCCCGGTTTGCCTCAAACCTCACCTGGGCCGGATTAGTAATGCGAACGGGTCCACGCGGCTCCAGCGGCAGGAGCAATTCCCACGGGCGAATGTAAATCGCCCCGGCGAGGATTGGAGTGCAGATAAAGACAGCGAGTAGCGCGACGATGTTGCGTGCCCAAAATCTCCGGTTTTGATGCGCGTGTTTGAAATTCGAGAATGTCAGCCAGCTCAGGACGAGCACGAGGACCGGAACATCCAGGTAACGGTTCAAAAGCTCGATGCCAATCCGCGGATTGAAAGAAGCTTCATAACTATTGATGACTGATGAGGCTACGATTGCAAAGCCGATGCCTTGAAGGGCCGTTCGGCCAAGAGATGAGGCGTAGAAGGAAATAAAGAATATCGTGGCGGCAAGATAGACAACCCAATGCCACTGATTGAACGCATCGATTGAATGCAACATTTGAAGTTCAGCGATCACCCAAAGACCGGAATCACCGATGCTTGCTCCGCAGATATATCTTTCGATCAAAACAGGTATCAAGGCGCCAAAGAACAAACTCAACAACAGGGCGGTGGAAAATTTGAAGAACAGTTGGACGGAGCGGGATACAGGCAGGCAAAGCTGTGGCTCAAGGGTGCCCAACCTGCGTTCCTCCGCGATGGCTGCGGCGCCGATGAGCAATGGCATTAGCAGCCAAAGCAGCCAAAAGTTGTCGAAAATGAATTCCAGGTCGGAATTGAGGGATTGAGGATGGAATTTGCGGATAAAAGCCACGGACAGATGCAGGACGAGGACAATTGCAGCGATCAAGAATGTGCCCTGATGCAATTGTAATTCCTTCCATGCCAGCGCTGAAAACCAATGGCGTGGGCGAATGGCAAGCGGGCCCGATCGAATTTTAGAAGTCGTTTCGCCGAAACGGAATGATACTTCGCCGCCGGTCCATTGGATATCCTGGGCGCGCATGAATAATCTTCGCGCAAGAAAAAATCCGACTGCGGAATAAAGCAGCAGTGCAGCTGCGATAAATGTGTCAACGCCCATGCCCCAAATGGTTCGATCCTGAATCGCGGCGCTGATTCCCCAAATAATCGTCAGCGGCGCCAACAAGGTAATCCAGAACGCCGTGGTGATCTGTCGGAGGAGCAGGGTGGTCCATAGACCGCCGCTAAATGCGACGAGAGCCGAAAGTGTGAGAAATTCTACCGCGTTGCTGATATCAGGGCGCACGTTTCGTTGAAAATACCACTGATAAACATTGCATTGCAGCGAGGCGAACAAAATGGCGGCAAGCCAAACCAGAACGAACGCCGTCGCCAGTGTTGCAACTTTGATCTTCCAAATGCGCGGGCGATTCATCGGCTGCGAAAGCAAAGCCGAGAACGTGTTGCAACTGAGTTCCTGGCCGAATGAGTTGATGCCAAGAACCAGGAGCCCAAAGGCAAATATCAATCCCGCAATGAATGACAGCCCGTTTTGATAATATGGAGGATTACCCGGGGACGTGCAGAGGATGACAAAAATGCGGGGAACAATTGCCAAAAGCATGGCGATAGTCCAGGCCGGTTGGAGCAGGCGAATTTCTTTTTTAATCAGCGTTTTCATGGGCGCTAGTTTTAGTTGCAGGCTCATCACCAGTTTCATCGTTCCCCAAAAATATTTCCCATGTAGACCGGTCTGCGGGACGGGGCGAGCCAGATATGCCGGCTTGGCTGGTCCCAGGCCCATAGGCTGCCGTCGGCGGCCAGTGCCAATCCCGTGCCGTTTCCTGTTACCGCGACCCAGGCTGAACGGGTTCCCAATTGGACGGGCTTTATTTGAGGATTATCCATCACCTCCCAAAGCGTCGGCCACTGCCAGAGCGTGCCGTCATTGCGGATTGCCCAAATTCTGGAATACGTTTCGAAAGCGGCGACGCCCCATTTTTCGCCTTGTCCGAATTGAAACATTCGAAATCGAGACTTGAACTTTGGAGCGAAATTTTCACCGAGAAAAAGGTCGCCGTTGGTCTTGACTCCCAGGAAAGAATAATCATATTCGTGGGCGCGCACGGCGAAATTGAGCCATTGATTGTCGAGGTTGGTGTCGCGTGTGAGAGTGCAAATATAATTGGTATCTTTCCAGCCAGTCCAACGCCAGACCGTTCCGTCATTTTTCCTGGCGTAGGCATCGCCACGTGAGGAAAGAACTTCAGCAAACGTGTCGCGGCCACCGAAGCGTGCCGGCGGTTCCGCGCGATCTAATCTGAGTTTATTTGGAATCGTCCCTGGATCGTTCCTGCTATATTCGTGGGTTCCCCAGGTCCAGAGACTGCCGTCCTTTTTCAACAATAAAAATCCGTTCCCATCTCCGGCGGCTTGCGACCAATCTGTGTCCGAGCCGATTTTGGCCAGCGTAAACTGTCCGTTTTGCCGCCAACGGCTTTGCC
>DASXFM010000551.1:0-14654 GCA_036489615.1 Verrucomicrobiia bacterium
TCACCGTTTGGTTAGTCGGTTGGGCGATAATGTAAGGCGCCTGGCCGGAAGCCATAAAGGCTGATGTTAAAAAAACAATAAGGGAGGCAATGCTCCATTGAAGAATTTTTATTTTCATAATCGTCGCTTTCCAGAACTTGAATGACCGTAACACTAAATAGCGCAGAAAGACAAACCGACTCTACACATTCAATGTTAATTGTCAGGTTTTTTGTTATTCACAAACTCGATTGCTGCTTTTTACTTGGTTTTACCGCTTCAAGACACGATCCGTGACGGCTACAAACCCCGCAGTCATTCTGTAATAAACCGCCACTGTTCTAGTCTTGTCACACAGCATAACAGAACTGCTGTCTAGTGTCTATAAAGAAATTTTCGGACAAGCAAAATTCAAAACCACGCTTTTTTGTCAAAGCCCCCGTTGACAACAACTGTATTTCTGTTATGATACAGCATTAATCGGCCGAAGACAACCGTAAAAACCATAGTAAAAAACAGTCTCGCATTGTCATCTTCCAGAGGCGGACCAGGATCCGTCCATAATAATGCTGAAACTGATACACATATTTAAACGCAACTTTCAATTGTCCCGGCGCGGTGAAACATTACATTTGTCCGATTCGTGCCCAACCTGAAGATCATTATGTGCGATCCATTCAACGGATTTGAAAAGCTGGACCCGGTATGGGACCGCAATTCTTACGAGCAAATGTTCAGGAACACAACGCGCAAGCCGGCGGACCGATCGTTTCGGCGCAAGCGGGATTACACCACCCCGGCGGGGTTTTCTCCGCGAATTGCGAAGAAATTCCGTGAGAGCTGGATTGCCAGCATCGGTTTCATGGGATAAAACAGCAGTAAACAGTGAAGAATATGTTGCATTTCCAAATTAATCCGCATTCAGGTGTGCCGGTCTATCGACAGATGATGGACCAGGTGAAGTATTACGTCGCCTCGGGGTTATTAAAACCAGGAGACCAATTGCCGTCCATCCGGGAACTGGCGCAAAAACTGGCGATCAATCCCACAACTGTGGTGCGTGTCTATAATGACCTGGAACACGAGGGGGTCATTGAGATGCGGCACGGGAAAGGGGCATTTGTGGCGGAAGCGGGGCGACGAATGACGGCAGCGGAACGGAAGCAGACGTTGCGGCAACTGGCGCGGCAACTGGCGGTGGAAGCGGTGCAAATGAGAGTGCCGGCCGGCCAGGTCCTGCAAGCTGTGCGGGAAGAGCTGGCGGATTTGCAGGGAGGCGAGGAGGAATTGCCGAAGATAACGGTTCTGCAGAGAAAGTAATCCATGGGTGAGGCCATCATCGAAATTCGCAAGGTGACGAAAATATTCCGCGGCCGGGTGGTTGCGGTGAAGGATCTGGATTTGGTGGTGGAACGTGGGGCGGTTTACGGATTGATCGGTCGAAGCGGATCGGGCAAGACGACGATGTTGCGGCTATTGATGGGATTGCTGAAGCCTGATGATGGCGCGGCGCGGATTTTGGGGTGGGATTTTTGGAAGGCGCCGCGTTCGGTACGGGAGCGGGTGGCTTATATCTCGCAAATGCAGAGATTGCCCGGCGGGATGACGTTGGAGGATTTGGGCCGTTACTTGAAGCATTTCAACCAGAAGTGGGACCATGAGCATGCGCGGCGACTCGCGGGACTCTGGAACCTGCCGTGGAAACGAGCGGTAGGCAATTTATCGAATGGGGAACAGTGCCGTGCGGCACTGCTGCTGGCGTTTGCAAGCCGGCCCGAGGTGCTGGTTTTGGACGAGCCGGCGGCGGGCCTGGACGTGATTTTCCGGCGCGAACTCGTGACCCAAATTCTGGACGCTGTAGCTGAGAACGCCGGTTGCACGGTGCTTTTGAGCACCCATACGATTGGCGACCTGGAACGGATAGCGGACCATGTGGGTGTCATCCGTCGAGGAAGCCTGGCGCTGTCGACGCCATTGGACGATTTGTTGAACAAGACCCGGCGGGTACAGTTAATATTCGAAAGTGACTCTCCGTCGCAAGTCAGCATTCCGGGGGCATTGCGCACTCACAGGGACGGGGCGGTGTGGAACGCGATTGTGCAGTGGACAGGCGAGGGCGAACTGGAGGCGCTGCGCGTCTCGACCGGGGCGCGGGTCCAGGTTTTTCCGATGAGCCTGGAGGAAATTTTCGTAGAACTGTTCGGCAACGAAAATCCCAACGGCGACGGGAACGTCATGGGGTAGCCTTCTCATGCAAACCACTGAAAGAAAGATTTATCTCGCCCGGTCCTGTTTCACCCTGGTGGAACTATTGACGGTGATCGCGATCATTGCGGTGCTCGCTTCGTTGTTGTTGACGGCGATCGCCTCCGCCAAAAAGAAGGCTCGGATGGTGACCTGCACATCCAATCTGCACCAGTTTTCCCTGGCGCTGAATTTATACCTGGAGGATTCGGGAGGGAACCGCCCGACGGTGGCCAAACTGGTGTCCGGTAATTATTTACCGTCGCCGGGAAGTTTGATTTGCCCGCAAGATATGACGGGAAATTGGGGACGGTTGGTGGAGACGAACGGATCGGTTCCCGCCGGCAGTATTCAGCCGACGAGTAACAATTTTTCCTACCTGTTGTTTCCGCTGAGCTGGGACGATACCGAGTGGGAAAAATTGGTAAAGGCCGGCGAACAGGCCGGGGTGGCGGCCTGCCAGTTGCATGGATTGGGAAACCAAAATAATCCAAACATCTTCAATTATTCCGGGCAACTGCTGCGGGCGCAATTGGACGGGTCAGTGGCTCGGCGGCAATTTTTTTGGAGTTCATCGCCGGCGGGCGGCGGCGGCTCCTTCTCAGGCACCAATTTGATTTCCACGAATTTGCTTAATTCTCTGCAAATCTTTTTCGACGAACCGACCAACCAGGCCATTTACCAATGATAAAAACACCAACGAAAGGAAGGGTTGCCATTTCCGGGAGACATTTTTCCGGGGCATCCAGGACCTGAGCATGCCGTCCGATCTTGCCAACCCAACAGACCCGAAAGTGGTCCCGCTTTCCGACCCGGCCCTCTCGCAGAGCCGGCGTTGGAGCCGTTGGCGCGCATTTTCGGGTTTGTTCTGGTGTGAATGGTATGCGCACAGCAAACTTCTGCTGTTTTTTCTGGCGGGATGGCTGGCCTCAGTCTGGATCCTTCCGGTTTGCGCGAACCCGGCGTGGATTTTGGTTTGCGGGGTGCTCTTTGCAATCGTGGCGGGCCCGGCCTACGGCGGGAGCGACACCAGTGAAGGGTGCGAGGAATTCACGTTTTCTTTGCCGCCGACGCGGGGGGAACGCTACCTGGCCCGGTTGACGGTAGGCGGCGGAGCGCTTCTATTGATCACGGCGATGGACCTGCTGGCATTGGGATTGGATTTATCCCAAATCCTCGCAAAGGTCTTTGTGGAGTCGGGCTTGATCCACCCCTGGCCGGCCTTCAAGCCGGGTTTCCTTTTCGGGTTGGTGTTGGTATTACCATTGAGCATCTTTGCGTTTTCATTCGTGATTTCAGCGATTGCGCGGTCGCGCGCACTGCTGTTGTCCGCCGCGCTTTGGTCCATTCTGATTTCCCTAGCGGTTTTGCGCTTTTGTTTTTGGTATGAAGAATTGGTTTGGGGCAACCTGAATGGTTTATTTTCCTGCCCGGTGCTGCTTTTCTTGTCGGCAGCGGTAGTTGGAGCGGGTTATTTGGCTTATCAACGCAAGGAAATTGGACGTTATTCCACGCCGATTGCAATACCGGCACGGTGGTGGTTGTGGATTATTCTATTTCTTGCCGGATTGGTCATTGCAATGACCCTGGCGGTTTCACTGGCCAAACACTATTTGGAATTCTTAAGAATTTCCTTTTGAATTTCGGCTTCCGCGCGCAATCGCATAATCTCCATCTCATAGATTCCGGTTTCAGCGACGCTGGCAGGCGCCGCGACAATGATGTCTTTCTGGAGTGTGGTCATGGAAATGGTTTTGGTTGCGGTAATAAAGGTTGAAGATTGAACAGCCGTTCCGGCCAGGACAGCACTTCGTCCCTTTGCCTATGCGCAGAATGTGGGGTATTTTGAGGTATGATAGCGCCAGCAGGACAAATCAAACAGACCGAGCGCACTCAAGAACGTTATACAGGCCAGGTAGTTTATATTTACGCATTTGATGTGGCCTACGACACCGCGCGCCAGCCGATCCGCAAACTGCTCGGCCAGCCCGTGGAGCAGTTTTCGATGGACGGCAGCAAACGCAGTCCGCGTCAGTTTTTCTTTTACCGGCCGCAAATGGTTCGATTGCCGGCGATAGATCGCGACGGCCCGTTTGGCCGGGTGCGGGTAGAGCGGGCGATCAAATTATTGCCCGTGGGCGCCATCAGCATCACGATGCGCCTGCCGTTTACCGTGAAGCACATCGAAGACCTGGTAGTCTTCCACGATTTGAAGTTTGGCGAATGCTCGCTTCATGACGAGGCGCGACGGCTTGCCCAGGAGGTCGTTGCCGAACTCAAAAGCCATTTTATCCGGCCGCAGGAACAATTGCCTGAGGAAGAAGCATATACAGTTTTTTGCGTCGCCGCGCCGCCAACGGATCGGGACGGTCTGCCCATCAGCGCTGAAAGCTGGTTTCAGGCGCACCGCCGCGGCGTTGCCGCGCTGCTCACGCAGGAATCCGAGGGCGAACGCCTCTCTAAACAAGAGTCTGAGGAATCCACCGGACGCTACCTGAGCTATTACGAGAATGACCTGGTCGTGATCGACTGGGACGCGGCCTTGCTGGTGGACGAACCGGAGGATTTTAACGAAACGCTTTACATCATGGAGTTGGCCAACCTGCAATTGGCTGAACTCGAAGCCTACGACCGGATTTTGGATAACGCCCTTGAGCGGTCTTATCGCGATTTGTCCGATCGCACTTTGCGGTCGCGCGCCGATACATTGCGTCAATTACGCGAAATCCGCATTGACCTGGCACGGTTTAACGATGAACTGTCCAACATTACTAAATTTTTCGGCGACTGGCACCTCGCGCGCATTTATGAAAAGCTGGCCAGCCGCTTTCACCTGGGCGAATGGCACAGAAACATCGAAGGAAAATTAAAAACACTGGCCGACCTTTACCAACTGCTCAAGCAGGACCAGACCAACCGATGGATGATCATATTGGAAGTCACGGTCATTTTGCTGTTTATCGTCGATTTGGTTGTGCTGGTGATGGGGCTGCGGCATTGATGGGAAACACTGAAGATTGAACTTCGAATTTTGAATGGCGCGCGCCGGTGGCGCGTGCCCGGCGAACCGGCAGGTTCGCCCTACCATTTGATGTTCGGCGTTTCCGTCCCTTCCGCTTCAACGGTTCAACTCTTCAACGCTTTAACTAGCGATTTAGGCTCCTCCGTTGGTGGCTGGCAAGTATTGCCATGACAAATATAGGCAATCGCTTCGCCCTTTGCCGCCAGTGTTTTGGAAAAGTCGTCGACCGGCCCGGCGTTTCCCATGACGATTTTGTTAGGCTGATAAATCGAATGCGCCGCGCGCAGCAATTCCTGAAAACGTTCTGAATCACGTCGCCCGGCAATAACGACACGCGCCGGGTCCTGCAACGAAAAGTCCAGCGCTTGCAACAGAAACGGCACGGCCTGCGGCATCTTTTGAAGGCGTCCGGCGAATAATCCCAACGTCTTTTCTGCTGCTTCAGCAAAGCGCCGCTGGCCGGTGATGGCCGCCAGCTTGAGCAGCGATAATACGGCCACCGAATTGCCGCTCGGTTCCGCGCCGTCATAGTCGTCCTTGAGCCGCAGAATCAGATTTGTTGACCCGGAAGCGCTTTGCCAAAAACCGCCGTGCTCCGCGTCAAAAAATTTCTCGAGCATCCCGTCGGCAAGTGCGATCGCAAAATCCAAATGTTCCGGTTCCAACGTAGTTTCGTACAATTCAATGACCCCGAAAGCGAGAAACGCGTAATCTTCAAGTAATTGGACCTTGTCACTCTGACCGTCCCGCCAGCGATGAAAGAGCAACGGCCCGGTCTTGCCTTTACCAGCGGCCCACAAATGTTCCCGAATAAATCGCAGATTCCTTTCCGCAGCCCCCCTGTAACGCGGTTCGTCCAGGACGACGGATGCCCGCGCGAAAGCGCCCAGCATCAAGCCATTCCACGACGTCAGGATTTTGTCGTCCCGGTGTGGCCGGACGCGCTTTTCCCGCACGTCGAACATCTTGCGTTTTGCCGCGGACAGGATCTTTTCATCGCCGCAGTCTTTGCCAATCGGAGTCACGATGCTCAGCACATTCAGGCCGGGCAGCGGCTCCGGATGGCTGTGATCAACGAAATTTCCGCCGGTCGTGATCCCGAAATATTTGGCGGCCACGTTAAATTCCTCAGGTGACAAAAGCTTCGACAATTCATCGCGCGTCCAGCAGTAGAATTTCCCCTCCTGGCCTTCGCTGTCGGCGTCTTCAGCCGAGAAAAATCCGCCGCCGGTATGCGTCATGTCGCGCAACACGTAATCGAGAATGTCCCGGACGACGGTGGCAAAGCTATTTGCTTCAGCGGCGTTTTGTTCCTTCGCGATGAGAAGGGCGTCCAGGTACAGATGCGCCAACTGGGCATTGTCATAGAGCATTTTTTCAAAATGCGGAACCAGCCACTCGGCATCCACGGAATAACGGGCGAAACCGCCGCCGAGTTGATCGTGTATGCCGCCCGCGTCCATGCGCTCGCACGTGTGCAAAACCATCTGCGCGGCCGGGTCATCGTGAAATCGTTTGGCGCAACGCAGCAAAAGCTGAGGCATCGAAGGCTGCGGAAATTTGGGCGCGCCTCCGAACCCACCGTTGCGCGAATCGTACGCGCTCTTGAACAGGGCGGCGGCCTTTTCAAGTATGCTGGCATTTAACTCCGGGTGGCCTGCTGCCGCCGGCATCTTTGTAGCCGTTTCGAGCTGGGAATGCATGCCGTCGGCGGAAGCGGCGATCTCGTCCCGCCGTTTGCGCCACAAGTCGGCCACGTGCTCAAGCACCTGCAAAAAGCCTGGGCGTCCGTGGCGGCTGTCCGGTGGAAAGTACGTGCCGCCCAGAAACGGTTTTAGCTCCGGCGTCAGAAAAACACTCATGGGCCAACCCCCGCCGCCGGTCGTGGCCTGGACGAACATCATGTAGATTTTATCCACGTCCGGCCGCTCTTCCCGGTCCACTTTGATGCTCACAAAATCCTGGTTGAGCCGGGCGGCAAGGCGTTCGTCCTCGAAACTTTCCCGCTCCATGACGTGGCACCAATGGCACGTCGAATAGCCGATGCTCAGAAAAATCGGCTTGTTCTCGCGCCTGGCGGTTTCAAAGGCCTCTTCATTCCACGCAAACCAGTCCACCGGATTGTGCGCATGTTGAAGAAGATAAGGCGATTTTTCACTGGCAAGACGATTGGTGTGTTTTGGCGATCCAGCCATGCATTCAGCTTATCACCCTCACGGAAAAGCACAGCAAAATTTAATGATGCTTCAAATTGGAAATCAACTGGCCCAGATTGTCTGCTGCGGGCCCGGAACGGAATTTCGCTGCTGTTTCCGCGACGGTTAGAGCACTTCAAAACTCAAGCATCAAGATTCCGGGAATTCCGTGACCTGTTTTCCCTGGTTTGCCTCGTTGGTTCGATCGAAGCGGACAAGTCTTCTGACTTGATTCCCATTTTCCGAATCAACTCTTTGCATTCCTCAAGTTGTTTTGAGAGCGATTTCAATTCATCAGAAAATCTCAGCACCGGTGGCTGGGCATCGGTAAATATTGCGGCTTCAACCGCCATTTGCGCCGAATTGATGAAGGTATTGCCCAGGACCGCAATGATTTTTGAGCGGCCATTGGGCTCAGAATGCTGCCAGGCATAGCAGGCCCGGGACGTCACGTGTCCCGACAAATCAAATTCTTCCACCAGGCCTTCCCATACAGTTTGCTCGTCACCGGTTTTTGCGCGAATGAACACCGTTTGCCTGTGTTTTGGACTGCATTTGTGCCTCATTCGGATGGCTGATTCCAAAGCATTCAGGTAATCCCCATTCTTCTTTGTCATTGTAAGCGAATATGGCACACAGTTCCGCACCCCGTTTAGCAGAAAAGATGCCTATGAAGAAATCGCGCAAAATGCGAGCGAATCCAATAGCCTTTCTGACTTGGCGCGATGGAATGATCGCATTTTGCAATTATTCCGGGACCCGGCCTTGTGCATTGCAATAGCGATGCACTCATAGGATAGGGCAGGCATCCTGCTACCTCTCGTAGCTGAATGGTTGAGGGCGGACTCTCAGCTGACGCACGAGACTTTGAATGATCGGTTCATGGAGAGTTTCAACGATTTCCAGCCAGCCAGGATCGGCGATTTAAAAAACGTTGAGGCATTCCACGAACCTTTCCTTTGCCTGGGTGACTTGGGGCGCGAGGGAGGTCGTACGATTGTTCCGCGAAATAGTCAGAGACCTGAAAGTTTTCGGGGCTGCTACGGATATGGCAAGTCGCCTCGGCCCGGTTCACGCAATTGAAGCATGATTTGTAATCCAAGACTCACGACTAAAAATTTCGATCGGTTTTTTGAAGTGCGTCAATTGACAACGGCGATATTCAAGGCAATAGTGCAGGGCGTTACCAAACGCACAAAAGGAGTATGGAGAAATTTATCTGCATTCATGGCCATTTTTATCAACCGCCGCGGGAAAATCCGTGGCTTGAATCGGTCGAAATGCAGGGCTCAGCGTCCCCTTATCACGATTGGAACGAACGAATTTGCTGGGAATGTTACGCTCCCAACGCCCGCGCGCGCCTGCTGGACGGCGACGGACGAATTGACCGCATCGTCAGTAACTATTCCCGCATCAGTTTTAATTTTGGCCCAACGCTTTTGTCATGGTTAAAGGAAAAGCAGCCGGAAATTCACAACGCGATTGTGGCGGCAGATTCGAAGGCCCGGGAGCGGTTTTCGGGTCATGGCTCGGCGCTAGCCCAGGCATACAACCACATGATTATGCCGCTGGCGAACGAGCGCGATAAACAGACGCAGGTGATTTGGGGTATCCAGGATTTCGAAAGTCGATTCGGCCGCAAGCCCGAAGGCATGTGGTTGCCGGAATGCGCCGCGGACAATGCATCACTGGACGTGCTGGCGCAATACGGAATCAAGTTCACGATTCTTTCACCTTACCAGGCTGCCCGAGTGCGGCCTCTCGCTGGAAACGCGGATTGGCAGGACGTTAACGGCGCGAAGATCGATCCCAGGATGCCGTACGTCGTGAAACTGCCGGAAGGCCGCTCGATCGTTGTCTTTTTTTATGACGCGCCTATTTCACAGGCCATTGCGTTTGAAAAATTACTGACCAACGGCGAATCCTTTGCCGGGCGCATTCTTGGGTCCATTGATAAGAGCCGCCAGCAGGATCAACTGGTCCATGTGGCGACGGACGGCGAATCATACGGCCATCATTTTCAGTATGGCGACATGGCGCTGGCCTATGCGCTGCACCACATCGAACAAGGCGACCAGGCGAAGCTGACGGTTTATGGGGAATATCTGGAAAACCATCCGCCCGAACATGAGGTGGAAATCCATCAGCCCAGCGCCTGGAGCTGTTCGCACGGGGTGGAGCGATGGAAAAGCGATTGCGGTTGCAATGCCGGGCATGCGGGATGGAACCAGAAATGGCGCGCGCCCCTGCGGCAGGCGCTCGATGAGTTAAGAGATCATCTGGTCGGGTTCTTCGAAAAAAAGGCGTCCGAATATTTGCGCGAACCCTGGAAGGCGCGCGACGAGTACATTCAAATCATTTTGAATCGCTCGGACAAAACGGTTTCGGAATTTTTTACCCGCCATCAGGCGCGGGAGCTAAACGAGGCTGACCGGATTTGCGCGCTTCGTCTCCTGGAAATGCAGCGGCACGCGATGCTGATGTTCACCAGTTGCGGCTGGTTCTTTGACGAGCTTTCCGGCATCGAGACTGTGCAGGTGATTCAATACGCGGCGCGGGCCCTCCAATTATCCATCGAACTTGGCGCGGAAAACTTCGAGCGGCGTTTCCTGGAAATCCTCGAACAGGCGAAGAGCAACATCCCGGAAAATCAAAATGGCCGCGTCATTTTTGAAAAATTCGTCAAGCCCGCGATTATGACTCGCGAAACAGTCGCTGCGCACTACGCCATCAGCTCGCTCTTTGAGTCGTATCCCGAGGAAACCAGGATTTTTGCCTATACGGTTCACCAGGAGGACCGCCAGCTTTGGGCCAAGGGTAATTCGAAGCTGGCGGTGGGACGAATCAAAGTGACGTTTGACGTCACTCGGAATTCCGACGTCGTCACCTACGCGGCATTGTATATGGGCGGCCACCATTTGAACTGTGACGTGCGGCACTTTGAGTCGATGGAGACTTACAACAATCTACTGGCCGAAATCCGCCCAACTTTTGAAGCCGCCGATTTTAGGGAAACGATTCGGGTTATGGACCGCCATTTCTGTGAAGGTCATTATACTCTCAAAAATCTTTTCCGGGACGAGCAATACAAAGTGCTCCATCAAATTCTCGCCGCGACGCGCGAAGACATTTACAACGGCTATAAATCTCTCACCGACCGCTATGCTCCGCTGGCCCATTTTCTGAATGACATTCACATGCCGTCGCTCGAATCGCTGGCGCCGGCCATGGAATTTGTGATTAACGCCGAATTGCAAAAACAATTTGAAAATGGCCATCCGGACGTCGAGCGCGTTCGGAACCTGGTCGAAGAAGCCCGGAAAACAAATGCCCGGATTGAGAAAGACCGGCTCGGATTTGCGATCAAAAAACATTTCGACCGTTTGAGCGAGGAACTCCTCAAAGCGCCCGAAGACCTGGAAGTGCTGCAGCGTCTTTCGAATTCGGCGGCGCTGCTTCCGTTCCTGCCGCCGCACGTAAATTTATGGAAAGCTCAAAACGTTTACGACCAGTTACGCGCCACGTTCGTGCCGCACCTGGAAGAGCGGCTCAACGGGGAGGCTCAATCCTGGAAAGACAAGTTCCTCACATTGGGCGAACAACTGGGTTTTCATATTGAACGCAAAGAATCCAAACCTTTGGAAAAAGCAGCATGATCGCAACAACGCCGGCCGCGGCAGCGGAGAGATTTACACCAATGGGAACGGCGACGGGAAAAACGTGGCCGCGCGCAACTTATCGCCTTCAGTTTAACGAACATTTCCGGCTGGCCGACGCGCTGGCGCTGATTCCTTATTTTCAGGAGTTGGGCATATCGCACGTCTATGCGTCCCCATTGTTTAAGGCCGCCGCCCACAGTGTCCACGGCTATGACGTTTGTGATTTTGGCCAGTTGAATCCGGAAATCGGAACCGAAGACGACCTGGAAAAGCTGGTTGCGGCCCTTCACGAGCGAGACATGGGGCTCATTCTGGACATAGTTCCGAATCACATGGGAGTCGCCACAGACGAAAATGCCTGGTGGCAGGACGTCCTGAAGAATGGCCGCGCGAGCAAATTCGCCAGCCATTTCGACGTCCAATGGGACACGCCGGATCCGAAACTGGCAGGCAAAGTCCTCATTCCGGTTCTGGGTGACCAATATGAGCGCGTCCTGGAGCGCGGCGAATTGAAAGTCGAATCGGAAACCAGCGATCTTGTGCTGCGATACTTTGAGCACAAATTCCCCATCGCGCCCGGGTCTTTTCCATTGGATGTTTCCCTTGAGACGTTGAATTCGAATCGGGCTGCGCTGGACGAACTGATTCAAAAGCAACATTACTGTCTCGCTTTTTGGGGTGAAGGAGATTTAAAGCTCAATTACCGGCGCTTTTTCGCGGTCAGCACCCTGGCCGCCGTGCGTGTGGAAGATGAAGCGGTATTCAAAGACGTCCATCGGTTGCTGAAGCAATGGCTGGCGGAACAGCTCCTCGACGGTTTGCGGGTGGACCATCCGGACGGCTTGCGTGATCCCAAGACCTATTTGGAGCGGTTGCGCTCGCTCGCGCCCCGCGTCTGGCTCATTGTGGAAAAAATTTTGCAGCCGGCTGAGGAAATGCCCGAAGACTGGCCGGTGGAAGGAACCGTTGGATACGACTTTCTTAACCAGGTCAACGGGCTCTTTATTCAGGCCAAAAATGAAAAAGCGCTCGCGGACTTTTATTCCGGATTCACGGGCGAACCAATGGATTCCGGCAAAACCGTGCGCGAAAAGAAGATATTGGTACTGGAGACGATCTTTACCGCTGAAGTGAATCGGCTTGTGGACTTGCTGGCCCAAATCGGCACCCGGCGCTCGGTGCACAAGGAATTTTCGCGCGAACAGCTGCGTGAGGCGCTTATTGAGTTTGCCGCTTGTTTTCCAGTGTATCGCACCTATATCCGCCCTGAAGACGGCTTCGTCAGCATGCCCGATTCGATGTATGTCAAAAAAGCTTTCGCACAGGCGGAGCAAAATCGGCGGAATCTGCCGCGCGCGATTTTTGAGTTGTTGCGCGGGCTGTTGCTATTGACGTTTCATGGCGACCTGGAAAGCGAGTTTGTGGCCCGAATTCAACAATTAACCGGCCCCGCAATGGCCAAAGGTGTGGAAGATACCACGTTTTATTGCCTGAATCATTTCACGTCCTTGAACGAAGTGGGCGGCGATCCGGGAAGCTTTGGCGTGAGCGTCGAGGCGTTTCACGAGTCGTGCCGAAGGCAACAGGAAGGCGGCGGCAGTTCGATGCTGTGCAGTTCTACGCACGATACCAAGCGAAGCGAAGACGTCCGGGCGCGTCTCAATGTGCTTTCGGAAATTCCTGAAGAATGGTCGCAGACCGTGTCGCGCTGGTCCAAAATGAATGAGAAGCATCGCAAAGACAATTTTCCAGATCGAAACGCCGAATATCTCCTGTATCAAACGCTGGTGGGAGCTTGGCCCATTTCCCTGGAACGCATTTTGGCCTACATGGAAAAGGCCAGCTGCGAAGCCAAACAGCACACAGACTGGAACCATCGCAATATTCAATACGACCGGGCCTTGAAAGATTTCATCACGGCTGCGCTCGCTGATGGCGATTTCATCCGGGACCTTGAAACCTTTATCGCTTCAATCGCGGAAGCGGCGCACGTCAATTCGTTGGCCCAAACGCTAATCAAATTGACCGCTCCCGGCGTCCCCGACATTTATCAGGGCAATGAAATCCATGACTTCAGCCTCGTTGACCCTGACAATCGCCGGCCGGTGGATTTTGAAGCCCGAAAGCATTTGCTCGAGGAATCTAAAACCATGGGCGCCGAGGCAAGTTGGAAACGCCGGGATGAGGGTGTGGCAAAACTCTGGCTGATTCAGAAGACGCTCGCTTATCGGACGCGGCACGAGACAATTTTTGCCGGGGATTATGAACCGATCCTTGCCAGTGGCGAAAATGCGGGCCAGATCGTCGCTTTCGTTCGTGGCGGCAAAGCAGTGACCATTGTTCCTCGCTTCAACCGCAACCGGAGCGGTGGAGCGCCCGTGTTGCTTCTGCCGCGCGGGATGTGGCGAAACGTATTTACCGAGGAAATGTTCATCGGCGAAGTAGCCTCAGGCAAATTGTTCAGGAGATTTCCAGTCGCGCTGCTGGTCCACGAATGAAAAAATTCACTGTCTGGGCGCCGTTCCCCAAAAAAGTTGAGCTTCAATTCCACGGAAAATTCGTGCCGATGTCGCGCAAAGACGACGGTTGGTGGACGGTGGAGGTTCCCGAGGCCAAACCCGGGGATAATTACGGATTCATGCTCGATGGCGCGGGGCCCTATCCCGATCCGCGCTCGCGCTGGCAGCCGGAGGGCGTTCATAAACTCTCGCGACTCGTGGACGAAAACTCATTTCAATGGTCGCGCCGTAGTTTCCAGGCACCGCCCCTGGCATCGGCCATTATCTACGAATTGCACATCGGAACTTTCACGCCACGCGGAACATTTCTGTCCGCCATTGAAAGACTTGACCATCTCGTCGCACTCGGCGTGACACACGTGGAATTGATGCCGGTCGTGGAATTTTCGGGCAACCATGGCTGGGGCTATGACGGTGTTGACTTGTTTGCGCCTCACCATGCCTATGGCACGCCCGACGAATTGAAGAAACTTGTGGATGCCTGCCATGCGCGTGGTTTGGCGGTCATATTAGACGTGGTTTACAATCATCTCGGCCCTTCGGGAAATTATCTGGCAAAATTCGGGCCTTATTTCACAAAAAAATTCGCGTCGCCGTGGGGCGAGGGCATCAATTTCGATGGTCCTGACAGCGGTGAAGTGCGCCGTTTTTTTTGCGATAACGCGCTCATGTGGCTGCGCGAATATCATTTCGATGCCCTGCGCCTGGACGCTGTTCATGGAATCGTCGATACCTCGGCTGTCCATTTTCTGGAACAGCTTAAGCTCGAAGTGGAAAAGCTTTCCACGCAAACGGGGCGACATCTGGCGCTCATTCCCGAGAGCGATTTAAATGATCCCCGCCTGCTTTGGCCGCGGGAGCGCGGCGGCCTTCAATTGGACGCGCAATGGAGCGACGACTTCCATCACGCGCTGCACACGGTGTTGACCGGCGAACGTACCGGTTATTACTCGGATTTCGGCAGTATCGCCGCCCTGGCAAAGGCGTTGCGTCATGCGTTTGTCTACGATGGAGTGTATTCAGAACATCGCCGGCG
>DASXFM010000006.1:0-24916 GCA_036489615.1 Verrucomicrobiia bacterium
CTCGATACAGCCACCGTGTTGTCCTTAAATACGACCTACCTGGTTGTAGCGGAATATACCTTTGGGGCGTCTGGATCGAGTTCAGCCGCTCTCTATCTGGATCCGACGCCCGGCGGGAGTCAGCCTTCTGCAGCAATAACCTTGGCCGGTAATGGAACGGTGACTGACATCGACGACGTGGGTTTTAAAGCGCAAACGTCGGGCACTACGGGTACTTTCCTGGTTGATAATGTGCTTATTGGCAACTCGTGGGAAGATGTAACGCCGCTCGCCGTACCGGAGCCCGGCACGTTCAGTCTCGCCCTGGCATGCGTGGTCGCGCTCGGTTTGGCAACGCGATTTCGCCCCATCCGCACCTAATATCTAACGGGCCGGCCTTCCCGATGGACTGGCACGGTGCCTTCGCTCGCCGACCGTCGTCACGAAAGACCCACAATTGGGATCTTCTGCCCGTTTCGAATCGGGCAATTTGCGCGCTACTTATCACTCGTCACTCCCTGCCCGGAGCAATAAGATTGGCCGGCATAATTCATGAGCGACATCGCCGAACACCGGATTTTCAATTGGTTTGCGCCGTCACGATTTGCCATGCTGCTCGCGTTGCTGGTTTTCGCATCTTTCCCGCAGGTAATTCTCGGCATGCAAACTTTTATAGCGCGGGATTACGGGTTCTTTGCGTATCCCCTTGCCTATTTCCAAAAGGCATGTTTCTGGCACGGCGAAATTCCATTTTGGGACCCGTATAATAACTGCGGCGTTCCGTTCCTGGCCCAGTGGAACACGATGCCGCTGTATCCACCGTCCCTGATTTATTTGCTGCTGCCGCTCACCTGGTCGCTGAGTTTTTTTTGTCTTTTGCACGTTTGGTTTGGGGGATTGGGCATGTATTTCCTGGCGCGACGCTGGACCCAAAATGACTTCGCCGCGGCATTTGCCGGAACCGTGTTTTCGTTTAACGGGATGACGCTGAATTTGCTGATGTGGCCCAGCCATACGGCCACGTGGAGTTGGATGCCGTGGGTGGTCCTATTGGTGGAGGGGTCCTGGCGCGCTGGCGGAAGATGCATCGCCATCGCGGCCATTGCAGGCGCACTTCAAATGCTGGCAGGCGGACCGGAAATTATCTTTTTCACGTGGTCAATTCTACTCGTACTGTGGATCCAACAACTGGCCTGCAACGAATTTCCACTCCGCGCATTCTGGCGGTTTCCGGCAGCTATCGCGCTCGTCGCCTTAATGGCGGCGGCACAGCTGCTTCCGTTTCTGGATTTGGCGGCACACTCACAACGTCAGGGGGGTTACGCGGATTTGCGCTGGTCCATGCCCGGCCATGGCTGGGCCAATCTCCTCGTGCCGATGGCCTTCGGCGCCGTGCGGGGCGAGGGAATTTTCTTTCAAAACGGCCAGGCCTGGACGTCATCCTATTACCTGGGAATCGCGACCCTTTGGCTTGCTTTGCTCGCGATTTGGAAAGGCCGGAACCGTCGAGTCTGGCTGCTGACGGCGGTTGTGGCCGTTGCGGTAATCTGCGCCTTGGGCGGAAACACGCCGATTTTTCCGGTCATTCGGAAATTGTGCCCGCAACTGGCCTTCGTTACGTATCCGGTCAAATATCTATTGCTCGTGACATTTGTCGCGCCGTTGCTGGCGGCTCTTTCCCTGGCTCGCATTCAGCAGCAAAAACGCGAAATCGCGATTATCGGAATCGCCCTGCTGTTTCTGATGACCGCGGTCATATTTTGGGCAGGCCGATCTTTATTGCCTAATACCGATGCGCACGCCGCATTGGATAGCGGGATTTCACGAATCGTTTTCCTGGTCCTGACGGGAGCCACTCTGTTTGTTCTTACGCGAAATTCAGCAACGCCAGGTTTTCGGATCGCGCCAGGGCTCCTGATTATCGTCGCATGGTTTGACGTATTGACACATGAGCCGGCGCAAAATCCGACTGTGCCGCCCGGAATTTATCAGCCGGGCATTGCTCGTCAGCAATTGGCGATGAATCCGCAACCCGAACTCGGCGGTCCGCGCGCAATGGTCACGCCGAAGGCGTTCATGCAATTCATTCAATTGGCCTTGCGCAGCCCGGAGAAAAATTACCTGGCCAAACGGCTTGGATATTGCGCCGATTGCAACCTGCTGGATGGGGTGCCGAAAGTGGACGGCTTTTTTTCTCTCTATCCGCGTGAAAATGATGATCTCATTTCCCTGATTTACGGGGCCACCAATGACTTTCCCCACCTTGACGATTTTATGGGTGTTTCCCAAATTACCGCCCCGGATGAAATTTATCATTGGCTTCCGCGAAAGACGTTTTTGCCGCTCGTCACAGCCGGGCAAAGGCCCATTGTGTTGGATGACTGGAACACATTGCACTGGCTGGCAAACAGCAATTTTGATGGAAGCAAATTCGTATTTCTTGCGCCGGAAGATAGTCCGTTCGCAACGGTCACAAATTCGGTCACCGCGCGCGTTTTGAATTCGAAATTCCGAAATTCGAGCGTCGAAATCGAGATGGACTCCCCTGCTCCAACCGTTGTAGTTGTGGCGCAAACGTTTTACCATAACTGGCGCGCATCGGTGGATGGTCACAGCGTTCCCCTGCTCCGCGCGAACCACGCCTTTCAGGCGGTGGAAGTCCCGCAAGGCAAGCATGAGGTGCAATTGCGTTATGTGGATCGGGCGTTTGAATTGGGCGCGGTACTCTCTGTCGTTTCGTGGATTGGGTGCCTGCTGGGATTGAAAATTAAAAATTAAGATAATGGATTTAAATGCCCAAGACGAAAGGCCATGGATTACCTCCCGCCGGTTTGCGGTTTTTCTTGGCGTGCTGGTCTTTGTCTCGTGGCCGGGGGTTTTTCTTGGCTTTCAAATGTTCGTTTTTCGCGATTTTGGTTTTTTTTCGGCTCCGATTGCGTGGCATTTGAGGGAATCCTTTTGGCGGATGGAGTTGCCGGTGTGGAACCCTCTCAATAACTGCGGCCAGCCCTTTCTGGCTGAGTGGAATACTCAGGCCCTGTATCCCCCCGCATTATTTTACTTGATCCTGCCGTTTCCCTGGTCTTTTGGCGTGTTCGGCCTGCTGCATCTGTTCCTGGGCGGACTTGGAATGTTTTTTCTCGCACGCGATTGGACCCAAAGCCACTTCGGCGCGGCCGTAGCCGGTGTGATTTATGCGTTTAGCGGTATGATGACGGGAAGTCTTATCTGGCCCTCAATTATCGTCGCTCTTGGATGGATGCCGTGGGTCGTTTGGTTGACGAGGCGGGCGTGGCGCGAGGGGGGAAGAATGCTGGCGCCAGCCTCTGTTGCAGGGGCGCTACAAATGCTCTCTGGGGGAGTCGAATTGGTATTGTTAACCTGGTTCCTGCTTGGAGCAATTGCCACGGCAGAATTCATGACCGCCCGCAACTCGCGCCGAAAGCTCGTCCTGCGCTTTTGGGTGGTGATTCTTTTGGTTGCTGGATTAAGCGCGGTACAGTTGCTTCCATTTTTTGATTTGTTGCACCATTCCGAACGGGCTGGACATTACTTCGCGGCGGATTCTCCCATGCCGCCAACGGGCTGGGTCAATTTTCTCGTCCCGTTATTCCGGGACGAATCGGCACAAGGCATTTTTTTCCAAAACGGCCAATACTGGATACTTTCCTACTATACCGGCGTCATCGCAGTGGCCCTGGCAGCTCTGGCGCTGTGCCGCCGCAGAAGTCTCGAAGTCTGGTTGATCGCCCTTCTGAGCCTGTTCTGCCTTTTCCTGGCCGTGGGCAACGCGACGCCCGTTTACAGCTGGCTCGCGGCCCATGTCGGGATCGTGGGACTGATTCGTTTTCCGGCAAAATTTGTGATCCTGCCGGTTTTTGCTTTTCCATTAATGGCCGCCTATGCATTGGCGGCCCCGCGTGGAAACCAAAACGTCCCACGTTCAAATCATTGGCCGTTCCTTTGGATTGCTACCGTTGGACTAATTGCCGTTTGCCTGATATGGGCGGGCCGTCAGCCGTCTTTAAACCTGGTCCACGCTGTGATCCTGAACGGCATCGTCCGGCTGATCTTTTTCACCGCGATTGTGATTGGCCTTTTTATTTTGGAACGCGGGATTTCTTTGAAGCTCCTTTTTTGGGTTCAGTCTTTCGTCTTAGTGCTGGTTTGGCTGGACCTGGATACTCATACGCCCCGGCCACCGCTCGTAAATCCCGTGGTTTTCCACGCAAACATGCCTCGGCCGACAGCGCCTCCAAACTTCGGCTCCGGGCGCGCCGCCATTCCCGCAGACGTGCTGCAGACCCTCACCTACGCAGCCCACCCGAACGCGACGCAAAACTTTCTTACCGACCGTTTTGCGCTTTTCAGCGACTGCAACCTTCTTGACGACATTCCGAAATGCGACGGTTTCTTTCCGCTCAATCTTCAGGAAAACAATTTACTCAATGGAAATCTGAGCGAACCCATGCAGGATTTCCTGGGGGCATCCCAGACCCTCGCGATAAAGGCGGGCGCTCTGAACTGGACGCCGCGCCAAACGTTTATGCCCTTCCTCACTGGCGGCCAAAAACCGGTGTTCGCCACGGATATGGAAGCTTTAACGTTCCTTGCCAACACAAATTTCAATCCGCGCGTTGAGGTCTATTTGCCTGCGGATGTTCGCAATGCCGTTACCGTTTCGAACACGGCCTCCGTTACCGTGGGCGCTGTAGAATATTCATCAGAGAAAATTTCCGCCAAAGTAACCGCGAGTGCACCTGCAATGCTGGTGGCCGCGCAGTCCTATTATCATCCGTGGCACGCTTATGTAGACGGCAAATCGACGCCATTGTGGCGTGCGAATTATGCTTTTCAAGCGTTGGAGATTCCTTCCGGCGAACATCATGTGGAACTGGTTTATGTGGATTGGAATTTTCGAATTGGGCTGCTGATTTCGGTAATAGCGGTTGGGATTGTGGTCGTATTGTATTGGGTTTCCGGCGTTGCACTGGGAATTCAAAGTTCAAAATTCAGGAACTGGCCATAGGTATTGAGCACGGCGGTTCAACGGGTGAAATATTTTTTGTGAAGTCCAAGAATTTGGATTTAACGCAGTTCGTATTCTTCCAGCATTTTCACTTTGTCTGCGGAGGCATACCAATCGCCCAGGATGAGTTCAAGACTGTTAATCTCGCATTCACCGAAGCTGATCTGTCGGTTTTCCTTTAGAAACGCTACGAGCCGTGTGAGGTTCGAGCAAGGACGGCAGAAGCGCATGATCGTAATGTGCGCCGCAGTCATTTTGTAACGCCGGTCCAGCATATCGGCAAAACCGGCGCTCGCGAATGCTTCGCGCAACGCGGCCCTGATTACCGTCAGGCCGTCATCCATTGGGAATCCCTGAATCAAAACGCTGTCTGGAGAGGCAGTGACACCCTGAAATTTTATTCTGAACGGGCGTTGGGTTTTTAGCGCTTCACGAATGATCGGTTGGCATTTCTGGAATCGATCCAATTCCCGCTGCCAAAGCTCTGTGCCTGAGATAACCGAAAGCATCGTAACATGCAATTCCTGCGGTTGGTAAAAGTATTGCCCGGGGCAGATCGTCATAAGCCGGCTCACGAAATCCATAACCGTGTCCCTCACAATCGCCGAAGGCCTAAAAGCGAGTGTGATTCCGCGCCGCAAATCCCCCGTCTTGTCTGGCAAATGGCGGTCGATTTTGTGTTCACCTCGTTCGAAAGCGAAAACGGCCTCGGTCCAAAGCTTTTCGTAGATTTCCAATGGAGTGAATTTGAGTCACGGCTGACGCCGGCGGCAAGAAATTTACTTCTTTTTTAACCTTTTTAAGTCTGATAACGTCTTGTTTTCCAATGACATTGCAAAGCCGTTCTTTCATCACAACTGCGTTTCTGGCCTTTATCGCGTCTTTCGCCTTCTGTTCCTGCTCAACACGAGAGTCGAATTCAGCTCCACCAGTCCAAAACAATAATCCAACGAACGCCCCTGCATCCGCTGCCGCCATGATGGCACCCGCAGCGCCGCAGGTGGCCCGTGACGAGACGTTGCTGGATGCCGATTGGCTCTTTCACTTGAATGATGTCGCCGGAAATGAAGCGACAGCGCCAGCCTATGATGACGCCCAATGGCGGCACGTCGATGTTCCGAACGATTACGTGGAGGAAGGGACGTACGACAGCCACAATGTCAGAAACCACGGCTATCTTCCTTTCAAGCCGGCCTGGTATCGGAAGCACTTCATGATTCCGGCGTCTGACCAGGGCAAAATTCTTCGACTGGACTTTGACGGCGTTTTTCGTAACAGCAAAGTTTGGCTCAACGGCAAGCTTTTGGGGGAACATCCAAGCGGTTATACGCCATTTTCTTATGACATCACGCAAATCGCAAAGCCCGGTGCGGAAAACGTCATCGCCGTGCGCGTAGATCCCCGCCAATTTGAAGGCTGGTGGAATGAAGGCGGCGGCATTTATCGCCACGTGCGTTTGACTGTCCTGCCTGCGTTGCACGTTGCTCAATACGGAACCTATGTGATTTCCACGGTTCCCAACGGTGACCAGGGCGCCGATGACGAAGCGGAATTGAGTGTCCAGACGACCGTCCAAAACGAGCAGCCGCAATCGGCCAATTGCCAGGTGCTTTCCGAGATTATCGCACCCGATGGCACGCTTGTCGCTTCGGTCAAAACCGATGCGGCGGCGCCAGCCAATGGCCAAAGCCAATCGGAGCAGAAGACGACGATCGAAAAGCCACAGTTATGGTCGATCAAATCGCCGAGCCTATATCAATTGCGCACGACTGTTTTGCAAGGCGGCGCGCCGGTGGATGTGACCACCACGACCTTTGGCGTACGCACGATTCGCTATGACGCAGACAAGGGCTTTTTTCTGAACGGGCAGCGCGTGGAGATACAGGGAACGGCGAACCATCAGGATTTCGCGGGAGTGGGCATTGCGGTGCCGGACAGTCTGCAACCCTGGCGGGTTGAGAAATTAAAGGCGATGGGATGCAATGCCTGGCGGACGGCGCACAATCCGCCCAGCGACGCGTTGCTCGATGCCTGCGACCGCCTCGGAATGATGGTCATGGATGAAAATCGGCATCTCGGTGACGCCGAGACTCCCAAGTCGCCGTCGGGAACCACCTGCACGAATTTTTCCGAACTCGACACAATGATTCTGCGTGACCGCAATCATCCGAGCATCATCATGTGGTCAATGTGCAACGAGGAAACGTTGCAGGGTAAGGCGGAAGGCGCACGGTTGATGTCCGCGATGATGAACGAAGTGCATCGTTTCGATACGACGCGTCCCATTACCTGCGCGATGAGCGGTGGCTGGCTGACCAATGGAATTGCCGACGCGGAAGACATCGTCGGCATCAATTATAGCAGGAAGGTTTATGGAGCGGTTCATCAGCGTTACCCGCAAAAGGCCGCATTTTGGAGCGAGGACCTCAACCAAAAAACCACGCGCGGCGAATACGCCGATGACCCCGCCGCCGGCATGTGCAGTTCCTATAATCTCAGCGACAAACCGTGGCTGGCTGTGGTGAACCACCCGTATATGTGCGGTACCTTCGTTTGGACGGGCTTCGATTACAAGGGCGAGCCAAATCCCGACGGCTGGCCTGACGTGAGCAACAACACCGGGCTCATGGATTGCTGCGGTTTCCCAAAAGACAAATACTATTATTTCGAGTCCTGCTGGTCGGATGAACCGATGGTGCACGTGATGCCGGCTACCTGGAATTGGACCGGCAAGGATGGGCAAAGCATCCGCGTGCTCGCCTTCAGCAACGCTAAACAGGTGGAACTGTTTTTAAATGGGAAAAGCCTGGGAACAAAGGATGTGCCGCATGATGACTATGTCGAATGGAAAGTTCCGTATCAGCCCGGTCAATTACTGGCAAAAGCTTATACCGCCGGGCAAACCGTGGCGACGGACACAGTCGATACTACCGGCGCACCATCGCGGATCGAGTTATCGCCGGATCGAACGACACTCCTCACAAATGCGGAAGACGCGATAGTAGTTCCTGTTTCAGTTTTGGATGCGCAGGGACGCATTGTTCCCGACTCGGGTAATCGCGTGACTTTTCAGTTAAATGGCCCTGGAGAGATCCTCGGTGTGAGCAATGGCGATCCAGTGGACCACGACACGGACAAATCCAACCAACGAAATGCGTTTCATGGACATTGCATCGTTGTGATCGAGGCAGGCAAAGAATCGGGAACGATTCAATTGACGGCGAGTTCGCCCGGGCTGGCATCGCGTAGCGTGAATTTCGAGGTGAAATAAGACAGATAATAGGACGAATCGCACCGATCTCTTACTCCCTTTTCAGCAAAATATTTTCAAGGGCGAACTTGAAGACGGTATAGGCCACGTCGTCGCGGTGATAGATAACGAAGCGAACCTCTTCGAGATTTTGCTGTTCTTGCTCAAGGAACCGAATAATCGTACCGAGGGCGACTGGCGCGGCGAGGCGGAGCGGATATCCGTAAATCCCTGTCGAAATCGCTGGAAATGAGATGCTTTTAAAATTGTGCGTCACTGCCACTTCCAGGCTGCGGCGATAGGCGCTGGCAAGAAGTTTCGGTTCGTCTTCTTTGCCGCCCCGCCAGATGGGGCCCACTGTGTGGATCACGTAACGGGCTTTGAGATCGCCTCCAGTCGTCATCACCGCGTCACCGACGGCGCAGCCACCAATGAGGCAGCATTCCTGGTCAATCCGGAGACCACCTTTCGCGTGAATGGCGCCGTCGACACCACCGCCTCCCGCCAATTCGCTGTTCGCGGCATTGACGATGGCGTCCGTGTCCTGCTCGGTGATATCGCCCAGAATCAGTGACAGTTTTGTCTTGCCGATTTTGACGTCCATACGCTGTTCACAGAGCATACTACCAGCCAAAACCAATTGGACAAGACGCGTGTATGCGGCCGGTGAGAACGATTGGATAGATCGGACCTACGGCAATCTTATAATCCCGGGCTGCTTTGCATAATGCCGCCATCGGCAAAGATCGTTGTCGCTGTGATATAGCTTGCGCCTGCGCCGGCGAGAAAGGCGACGACGCTGGCGATTTCCTCCGGTTTGGCCATGCGTCCGAGAGGAATAGCATCGTCCAACTTCTTCAACAGCGCGGGATCGTTCATCGTGCCAAGATTGATGGGTGTCGCGACAGCGCCGGGACCCACGCCTACGACCAGAATGTTGTGCGGCGCCAGCTCCACGCCTGCCGTGCGCGTCAACATTCTCATGCCCCCTTTCGAAAGGCAGTAGGCGGTGTTGCCGGGCATCGGCCAGTCTTCGTGAACAGACGTGATATTGATGATGCGTCCGCCCCCACCCTGCTTGATCATTTGACGCGCGGCCAATTGCGTGCCGAAAAAGGCGCTCTTGAGATTAATGTCCATCACCTTTTCGTATTGTTGCTCGGTGGTGTCGAGAACCGAGGTGCGCGTTTCGACGCCGGCGTTGTTTACCATGATGTCCACGCGACCAAATTCTTTGACGGCTGAATCGATCAGGTTTTGGAGTTCGTCCACTTTGCTGACGTCCGCCTTGACGCCAATGACACGGTCGCCCAAATCGTGGACCTGCTTTTCGAGCGCTTCGGTTGCTTCAGGGTGGGCAATATAGTCGATGACCAGGTTTGCGCCCTGGCGCGCCAGTTCCATAACGATGGCCAAACCAATGCCGCTATTACCACCGGTAACGATGGCGACTTTATCTTTTAAGTTCATAATTTATTCGTGTTGCGTGTTGCGTGTTGCGTCAAATATTGCATGGACGTTTCAGTGGTTTGTCCAAATTCTTGGTTTTGATGAGAGGGGTTTTCAGGTATTTGCGTTCGAAATTTCCGTGACAGTGCGTTTTTCAGGACGGACGAGAATAAATGAGACTACCGCCATGGCAACGGCAATTGCAGCCACGCCGCCAAAGATCATGTTCAATCCAAAGCCCGCCCGGGCCTGCAATGGACCGACACCAAAAGCCGCGATGCCGTAGCCAATTTGATAAAAAGCAATCAGGCCGCCGGCGACCGATGACGCGATCCCCGTCAATTCTTTCTGGGCAAAGCTGATGGTCAACGGCAACAGCGCCGAGCAACCCAACCCGGCAAATCCAAACGCCAACAACCCGCCCATGGCCGCCGTCCTGGGAAGGCAGGCGCACAGAACCAATGCCGCGCCGACGATGAGAGGCAACGCCCGAAAAATGACGGATTCAGGAAGCCATTTTTCAACCGCGGCAAACAGCACCCGGCCCACAGTCACCATACCCCAAAACAAAGCCAGCGCGATGGAGGCGAGTAGCGCGTTTGCGCCGAGATGATTGAGCATGAATAAGGAGGCCCAATTGCCGTTCATCGTTTCGCAAATGCCATAGAGCAGCGCGAATGTGGCGAAGAGCCAGAACCGGGCTGGAAATTTTACCTTGCCGGCGGCGCCTGATCGCGTTGGTCGTTCGCCACCAGCATCGAGAACCTGTGGCAGGCTGATCGTCAGCACGCCAAAGAGCAGAACCCCAACGAGAATCGGCAGCGCCCACCACGCGCCTAATGCCAAAAACACGGCGATGAATATCGGCGCAAGCGCCGTTCCCAGTCCGAGCAGTGCGTTCAATCCCAAAATCGCTTCATCGACAGCCCGAGGAAAAAAGGTAGCGGCAAATGTATTGAGCGCGGGCACGGTAAACCCGAAACCGAGTCCCATACACGTTGTGGCAGCCAATAATAGCCCATAAGCTGCGGTGTGCTGGCCCATGACAAATTTGCTCGCGACCAGCAACGCCATGGCCGCCAGATTGGCTGCCAGCCCGAGCAAATAGATTTGTTTGGCCCCCAGGCGCGACATCAGGCCGGCGCCTAGCAACGACGAAACGATCGCCATCGCGGCCTGCGGCTCGAACATCGCACCATATTCCGTGTTTGAGAGTCCGTAACCGGTGGCGCTCGTGAACACGGCGCCGGCGGCGGGAAACGTGACAAGCGCGATACCCTGAACGAGGCCCGCGGCATAGACTGTGGCAATTTCGCTGCGGCGCGCCATCGCGGGTCCTATTTGAGGCGTTGCAGAAGATGGTCACCGACACGCAACGCATTGGCGATGGCCGTCAATGATGGGTTGACCGCCCCAATACTCGGGAAAAAGCTCGTGTCTACGACATACAGATTGTCCACTTCGTGTGACTTGCAGTTTATGTCCAGCACGGATTCCTTCGGATCCGTGCCAAATCTGCAAGTGCCGGACTGGTGTCCGACGCCGGCGATGGGAATGTGTTTGTTTAAATAGAGTGTATTGGGGATGAGATGCGGGTGCAGGTCCAGGAGGTCGAGCATCGATTGCAGCTTTTGGCGCAACCGGTTGACGGCCTCGATGTTGGTCGATTCGTAATGGAGTTGGATTTCTCCCCGTGAATTGAGCGTAACGCGATTTTGCGGCAAAGGCAGGTCTTCGCTCGTGAGCCAGAAATCCACGGCGTGCCTCGACATTTGATCGAGCGAAAAACCGGGCGCGAACCGGGGCGCGTCGTCCCGGAACATCGGCCCTTTGGACTTCCCAAGCATTTGGATATTTCCCAACGGAAATTCCCAATCCGGGGCTCGCAGATAAAAATCGTTCAACGTCAGCGTCTTTTGGAACATCGTCGGGTTCTCATGCCGCGAAAGGGCCACCAATGCGATGGCATTGTGAAACATATAATTCCGCCCTACTTTGTCCGAGCCATTGGCCAGGCCGCGCGGATGTTTATCATTGGCGGACATCAGGAGCAGGCGCGCGGAGTTCGCCGCGCCACAAGAGACAACCACAATGTCAGCGCTAAACTCCTCGTTGCGTCCGCCGCGTTCGGCAATAACTTTCGTTACTTCCCGTCCGCTTGCGCTGGTTTCCAGTTTACGGACGTGAGCGTCCGTTAAAAGTGTCACGTTGGGATGCTTCAGTGCGGGACGGACCGAAATGACTTCAGCATCAGCCTTGGCATGAACGAGACAAGGGAACCCATCGCAGGTATCGCAGCGGATGCAACGACTGTGGGCCATATTCGCTTCGTTGAGCATGATGCCGGTGGGCGCATAGGCCGGCCGGTAACCGCCCTGTTTCAGTCTGTCAGTCAACTCCTGAATACGAGGCTCGTGGCTGACGGGCGGAAACGGATACGGTGCGCTTGCCGGAGGGTCGGTCGGATCGTCACCACGCTGTCCGTGGACGTTGTAAAGGCGCTCGGCCTGGGTGTAATACGGTTCGAGATCTTCATAACGGATCGGCCAGTCCGGAGTTATTCCGTCGGCGGTGCGATGGGCGGTGAAATCCTCCTTCCTCAGGCGAAACAACGCTGCGCCAAACATTTTGGTCGCGCCGCCTACAAAATAATGCACGCCCGGTTGAAAAGGCGTGTTATCTTTATCATACCACGTGTCTTTGGAAACGTAGCGATTCTTCGGGAAGACCTGCTCCGGGTCCCAATTTTGTTTCTCGCGGCGAAGGAAGTTGCCGCGTTCGATGATGAGGATTTTTTTGCCCGAAGCCGCCAATTTATGGGCAAGCGTGCCCCCGCCTGCTCCGCTGCCGATAATAATGATATCGTAATGCTCCATAAATCTCACATCCGGGCGTTGAGCCTAAGTCGACGTCGGCGGTGGCGTTAGCGGATTGCGCCGCGGTTGCAGTAATCGGGCGATCAGGCCGCTCCAGCCGGTTTGATGCGAGGCCCCCACCCCGCGCCCGGTGTCGCCGTCAAAGTATTCGTGAAAGAGAACGTAATCCTTGAAGTGCGGATCGGAAGCGAGCTTGGGATGATATTTCAAAACGGGTCGCTGGCCGTCATCACCCTTCACAAACAGCCTGGTGAGACGCCGGGAAAGTTCGCGTGACACTTCCAAAATAGTCATGTATTTGCCCGAGCCGGTGGGACATTCGATTTTAAAATCGTCGCCGTAATAATAATGGAATTTTTGCAGGGACTCGATGAACAGGTAGTTCATGGGCATCCACACCGGGCCGCGCCAATTCGAGTTGCCGCCAAACAGTCGGCTGCGGGATTCGGCGGGCCAATAGGAAACCTCGTAGGCGCAGCCGCACATCCGAAAACGATAAGGCTGCTTTTCATGGATTTTTGAAAGCGACCGCACGCCGCGCTCGGAAAGGAATTGGGTTTCGTCGAGCATCCGCTGGAGCAGCGCTTTCATACGATGGCCGCGCAGGAGCGAGAGCAGGCGCCGGTTGCCACTGCCGGGGACGTGCCAGTTGGAAATCAATGAGGCCAGCTGCGGCCGATGCGCCAAATACCATTCCAGGCGGGAGGTAAAATCGGGCAGTTGTTTTAGATATTCCGGCTCCAGTATTTCGACGGCCAGAAGCGGGATCAGGCCGACGATGGACTGAATTTTTATGCAAATATTTTCACCATCCGGCAGGTTCAGCCGGTCGTAATAAAATTGGTCGGTTTCGTCCCACAATGCCGGCGTTTCGTCGCCGACGCCGTTAATGGCGCCCGCGATGGCCAGGAAATGCTCGAAAAATTTTGAGGCGATATCCTCATAAGCGTGGTTGTGCACGGCCAGTTCCAGAGCGATGCGCAGGAGGTTCAAGGAATACATGGCCATCCAACTCGTGCCGTCGGCTTGATTAATGAATCCGCCCGTCGGCAAGGGTTTGCTGCGATCGAATACGCCGATGTTATCCAGACCCAAAAATCCGCCCTGGAAAATATTATGCCCCTGCGCATCCTTGCGATTGACCCACCATGTGAAATTCATCAGCAGTTTCTGAAAAACACGCTCTAAAAACATCAGGTCGCCGGGGTGGTCGGGCTCGGATTGTCGGCGTTGTCGGCGGTCAATCTGGAAAACACGATGGGCCGCCCACGCGTGAACGGGAGGATTCACATCGCCAAAAGCCCATTCATAAGCGGGCAACTGACCGTTGGGATGCATGAACCATTCGCGCGTGAGCAGAACGAGTTGGGACTTGGCGAATTCCGGATCAATGTCCGCCAGCGCAAGGCAATGGAACGCCAGGTCCCAGGCGGCAAACCACGGATATTCCCATTTGTCGGGCATGGAGATGATGTCGGCACAGTTGACGTGCTTCCAATCACTGTTGCGCCCATGCTTGCGTTCCTGCGGTGGGGACGGCTGGTTTGGATCGCCGCGCAGCCATAAATCCACGTCGTAATGAAAAAGCTGTTTGCTCCAAATCATGCCGGCGAAGGCCTGCCGCTGGACGAGCCGGGCGTCCACATCCGAAATGTCATGCTGCACTTCGGCATAAAAATCATCGGCCTCGCCCCGGCGGCTGCCCATGATGGCATCGAAGTCGGTCCAAGGCTGCGCGAGCGTGGCGCCCTCAACTTTCACGAGGCGCAACCTGACAGTGGCCGGGACTCCGGGCGATACATTCAATGTATAAAGCGCTCCCGCCTTCGTGCCGATTTTGTTTGGATTCACTGCCGCGCGATTGCCACCGACGAGGTATTCGTGAAAAGCGTCTTTGAAATAACCCTGGACCAGGCGGCCAAACAAGCGGCGGGCGTTTGTCTCATTCTCGCAAAAGAGCACTTCCGGCCTCCCGTCAAAATCGAGGCGGTATTTGCCGGTCTTGTAGTGTTCGGCTTTAATGCCATCGCCCTCCGCCGCGAGTCCCGGCTTGACCGGATTCAGCCTCCACGACCAGGTATTTCGAAAAAAAAGTTGGGGTAATAGGAATAATTTGGCCGGCTCAGGACCGCGATTATGAACGGTCACAACCATCAGAATGTCTTCGGGACCTGCTTTGGCATATTCAACGAAGACATCAAAGTATCGATCATCATCAAAGATGCCGGTATCGAGCAGTTCGAATTCCGGCTGGTCGGCGCCCCGCCGGCGGTTTTCGTCTACGAGCCGGGCATAGGGAAACTCAGCCTGCGGATACTTGTAAAGCATCTTGAGGTAAGAATGCGTGGGGGTCGCATCGAGGTAGTAATACAACTCCTTCACGTCCTCGCCATGATTGCCTTCATCGTTGTCGAGACCGAAGAGGCGCTCCTTGAGAATGGGATCTTTGCCGTTCCACATCGCCAGTGAAAGACACAAGCGCTGGCAGTTATCGCTGAATCCGCCAATGCCATCTTCACCCCAGCGATAAGCGCGGCTGCGGGCGTGATCATGTGGAAAATACGTCCAGGCCGTGCCGCCCCGGCTATAATCCTCGCGCACCGTCCCCCATTGACGATCGGATAGATAAGGTCCCCAGCGCCGCCAATCATGGCGGCCTGTTTTGTCATCGGCGAGACGCCGCTTTTCTGCTCCCTCTGGTGCGGACGAATTCATCGTCATTATTCAACCGGCCTCCCGCACAGCTTGACATTAAACGCACCTGCTCTGAAAGGAAAAACTAAGTGCGTTGAAAAAAACAGAGGCGGGCGGCCAATGGAGTCCCGGCGCCCTGGCTACCGGGCGCTCTCATCATTCTCCCATTGTCTCGCTCGTTTTTCCAACTTCCGCCTCAGGACCCTATAAAACAGATAGAGCAATACCAGGATGCAAATCAGGATATAAAGCCATAGCAGATCATTTTGCATAACCGCAGTCATGTGCCGGTCAAAATCTGACATCCCCGCGTTTGGGTCCTGGACGGCAATCACGACATCCGTTGTGCCAGGTGGTTTTCCAACGGTTACTAGACTTTGATCGGGCGATTGCGCCTGAGAGAGCGTCTCGGTCGTATAGAGCTGTTCACGAGAGGAGCCACTAAGCGAAGGCATGGGTTGTTCGGTGGGCGATGACTCCGGAGAAGGCGAAGAGGCGGCGTTCGCGCCGGGAGCGCCTGAAGGTGAAGACGCCCATCGTTCTGTCGCAGGCGAATTCGGATAGGGCGGTGCAGAGCCGGCTGAACCTGGACCGGAACTTGTCCCGGAGGAACCGGTAGAGCCCGAGCCCGAAGGACCGTTGGCAGATTGCAACTCCGTACCGGGCGCAACCGATGGCAGGAATAGGCTTTGATAAAATGGAGAACTGCTCTCGGCCGACGCGAGCCCGTGGTTATTCCATTGTTCGACGTGCCCATCGGCAAACACGACATTGCCCTTAAATTGGTGAAGTTCCCACGTCCAGCCCAGGTCGCTCCACTGGCCGAGTTGCAGGATTGTCGGCTGGTCGAATGAATTGGTAGTCAAATTGCGGTCGCCGGCCAGGACCGTAGTAGGCTTATCAAACGTGCTTTGGACGCCCACGAAATAGCTCAAGTTTTGATTTTGCAGGGATGTGAAATTCGTCATCGCCACGCGCGTATCCGCCGGGCAAATCAGGGTCTGCGGAAAAACCAACTCACTCGAAAGCGTCTGGAAATGGCGAAACGAAGTGTAAAATTCTCCACCGGTTTCAAATCCGCTCTGAACGTATTCCATTGACCCTCCGTCGTTTGTCGAAATGGCCATGGGAAATTTGCCGCCGTGGTCATTGGAAAATGTGTGGAACGCCAGCCCAACCTGCTCCAAGCTGTTGATACAAACGATACGTTTGCCGCGCCCTTCGCTTTTATCAAGGACAGGTAATAAGAGCGCGGCAAGTATCGCGATCACCGCAATGACCGTAAGCATTTCAACCAATGTAAATGCCAGGGTCCGTCGATTGAGGGCACTTGGGTTCATGCCGTTTCCAGGAAATAAGCACAAGAAATGCCACCGCAGGATTTTGCTTATTTGTTCGGAAATAACAAATTGGCAGGGAACGTCAACTGTAATAGCGCGTGAATTTCACGCGAAGGCGCGTGAGATTTGTACGTTCGTTGGAAGATGAGGATGACGATGCGAATGAAAATGATTATAATTGGTTAGATGCAACAGTTTTACGAACAGCTTGCGGCTATCGTGGACGAGAAGCGGCCGTTCGTTTTGGCCCTGATCTCGGGCACAAAGGGTTCCAGTCCGCAACGCATCGGCGCGAAGGCTTTGTTTTTTCCGGATGGACGGCTCATCGGTACACTGGGTGGCGGGTGCCTCGAAGCTGAAGTCCATGCCCGTGCGAGAAAAGCGCTGCAAACCGGCGAGCCGGCCACGTTTGACATGTTGCTGGATCACGATTTTGGATGGGACGACGGCCTGATTTGCGGCGGGCGTGTTTTCGGGCTGATTCTGCCGCGCGCGGCAGATGCCGGCCCCCTCTGGCGAGAATTGGCGCAGGCAGACCGGCCAGTCAATTGGGGTGTCAAAGCGGATTTTTCAATTTCCCGTATAGAAGATAATGGTCACGACGAGTGGCTCTACCAGGAAACGGTAGCGCCGCCGGCTGAATTATGGATCGCCGGCTCCGGCCACGTGGCGCAAGCCGTAGCGCCCCTGGCCTTAAAACTCGATTTCGCTGTCACGATTTTTGATGACCGGCCGGAACTGGCAAACCACATTTTTTTCCCGCCGGAAACACAATTACGGGTTGGCGCCTGGCATGAATTGTTGAAAGAAAAACCGTCCAAATCGCCCGCCTTCGGCCTGATCGTGACGCGGGGCCATCAGCACGATGCCCTGACGCTTTCGGAATGGATTCACTTGCCGTTTGTGTTTCTGGGTATGATTGGCAGCCACCGCAAAGCGCGCATCATGCGCGAACAATTCATTGCCCAAAAAATCGCCACTGGCGAACAATTCGACCGCGTCGCCTGCCCGGTCGGGTTGGATATTGCGGCGACCGGCACCGATGAGATTGCCGTGAGTGTGATGGCGCAATTCATCCAGAAACGGGCGGAAATAAGAAGAATTGGCGAGTTGGCGAATCAATCAGTAGGTTGAACCTGATTCAGGCGGGATGCGAAACCCTGTCCCAAAAGTGACATGGGATGTCATGGCGTAAAGCCCTCCGTAGCGAGACATTGTGTTGGATACGTCCTGTTGAGATATCATGAAAACCAGATTCCATACATGTCAATTTTTGGCCGGAGTAATCGTGCTCATCGCCTTCGGCGCGAGCGTTCTGATGACATCTATATCTGAGCCTTCGAGCGTTTGCCTTTGCGGCGCCGGTTTAATGGCTCTATTGCTTTTTCAACGGGTGGCCCATTTTCGCAATGGTACACGTTTAAAACGCGTTCCCGTGCCGAAGCCGGAACGGCGTTTCGCTCCCCGACCCTCGAGTATCGATCGTTATTAAAGTTTGCCCCCGCCAGACGGCAGATCGCCGTGAGCGTGATGGCGCAATATATCCGGAACCCGGCGGAGACAAGAAAACCTGGTAGTTCAGAAAAGCCTAGCTCGCGTTATTGATTTCGTAGATCAAAACCGGCAGTTCACGCCGCTGCCGGTCAACCATGTAATTATTCGTTCGCACACGACGCGCTCCCATTTGCTGATAAAATCTTTCCGCGTTGGGATCGGATTCAATTTCAAGTTTCCGGAAGCCCATCACCTTCACCCGCTCAATGGCATGACCGAACAATGAACGGCCTATGCCCCGGCCCATCCATTCAGGCAAAACCCAAAAATGCGACAAATCTATTTGGTCGCCCTTTTGAGCCAGCGCATAAAAACCGACAGGCTGATCATCAATGACCGCCGAATACGTCTCGTGTGCGGCGACAAATTCCGGGCTCACCGTGAGAATGTCGCGCCAACTATTCATCCAATTCTCCGGGTAGCCCCAATGCCGCTTGGCGGCAAAAGCAATTTCCGTCAATCGTTCAGCTTCTTCCGGTCTGGCCGCTCTAATTTGCATCGGGGTAAATGCGCTCTAGTGATGAAATTTGCTCCCCTCCCCTCACGAAATCAATAAACTAATTTTCAGTTAATTCTGCCGCGAAAAAATGAGTCCTAAGACCGTTTTTCAAAATGCACCTCGAGCCCAATGGACGTTGTGTCCACGCGACAGCGGCCAAAGCGGCTTTTTTGCGCCATATTCAGAAAGTCCTGCTTCGTATAGGCTCGTTTGATCAGGAGAGTGCGAAAAGCCAGGCGCGTGAACATCGCGTCGAACCATCCCCGCCCGGTGTTTTTGACATAGGCGTTAATCTCATCCATCGAAACGTCCTTTCGCAAATCGACAATTTGCGCCCGTCCGCCCGGGCGAAGCACGCGATGCATTTCGTTGATGGCTTCGATAGGCTGCGAGAAATTTTTGAAGGCGGCGCGGCAATAAATAAAATCAAACGTGTCCGGCTCAAACGGCATGGCCGACGCATTCCCATGCTGAAAATCAACCCTCACCGACTGCTCACCTGCATTCCTTTGGGCGATTTGCACAAACGTGCGGCTGATATCCAGCCCGGTAATTTTAAAAGGACCGGCCTTGGCCAATTCGATCGAAAAATAACCGGGGCCAGGAGCAACTTCCAGAACATCGGCGGCGGGTTTGAGTTGCGCCGCAATAGTTTGCGCCTCCGTCCGAAAACTGTTCAGGTCGTTTTTGGTGCTTTTGGCGTACCACCAGGCCATGAATCCCTCCATACCCATTCCAATATACGGTTTTGATGCTGGTTGTGTCATAGTGAGTTCGTGCATACACTTTTTTTGCCAGAGCGGCGGCATTTTGACTATCGCCTCCCGGCATATATCTTAATATTGCAGGTATTTGATGTCAACGGCAAACATGCAAAAAAAAGAGCGCCACGAGTTGCTTAAGCGGATGTGGGAATTGGGGCGGGAAATGAGCACCCAAACCGTCTTTCTCCACCAGGCCATTGCCCAAAGCGCCGGCCTGAACGCCACCGATACCAAATGCATGGACTTGATCCTGCGCTGCGAAGAGGACCACGTGACCGCCGGATGGCTCTCGCAGCAAAGCGGCCTGACGACCGGCGCCATTACGCATATTTTGGATCGCCTCGAAAAGCGCCGCTATCTCCGGCGTGTTCGCGACACTCATGACCGCCGGCGCGTATTCATCACGGTAAACCCCGCGAGTCTTAAACCGCTGGAGCCGAAATACGAGGCCATCGGCCATGCCTATATGGCCATGCTTGAACAATTCAGCGACGCGGAACTCCAATTAATCTGCGATTATTTGGAAAAAACCTCCGAGATCTCAAAAGAGCAATTGTTGAAATTTGTCGGGGCCCGAACCGCAAAAAGGCATGAACAATGACCCAGGTTCCCCTCTCCTTTGGAGTCGTCATTTTGGGCGCCGGCGCGTCGTCCCGGATGGGCCGGCCGAAACTACTGCTTCCGTGGCGCGCCACAACGGTCGTTGGGCATATCATCAGCCAATGGCGGGAACTCGGCGCGCTGCAAATTGCCGTCGTTCAACGGGATAATGACCTCGCATTGACCGCTGAACTGGATCGATTGAAAGTTCCGCCATCGGACCGTCTCAAAAACCCCCACCCGGAACTCGGCATGTTTAGCTCGATCGTTTGCGCGGCAAATTGGAATGGTTGGCGCGGTGACCTCAAAAGCTTCGCCATCGCACTGGGCGACCAGCCGCAACTACGCCTGGAAACGCTTCGCGGACTTTTGACCTGTCACGGCGAACATTTTGACGCTGTGTGCCAACCGGCATTTCAGGAACGCGCGCGGCATCCGGTCCTGTTGCCGCGTGAAGTGTTCAATGAAATCAAACGCACAAATGCAGAAACGTTAAAAGATTTTTTGAAACTTATCCCCGGCTCACACGTCCAATATCCCGTGGATGATGCCGGACTAACGCTTGACCTGGACACGCCGGAGGATTACATAGAAGCCATGACTCGATCCAGCCAATGAAGAAGTCTGATAAGGACGTGTTTGGGGCCGTATCGCGCAGGACATTTATCAAGGGCCTTGGCGCCACGGCGGTCACAGCCGTAGCGGCCCAGACGACGGCGGTGGCGCAGGAATTGGAAAAGGCCAATGCGGAAAAAGTGATCGGCCCGGGTGCGGTCCCGGTCGCACTCACCGTGAACGGGGAACGCCTCCAATTGCAACTCGAACCGCGCGTAACTCTTCTGGACGCACTCCGAAATTATTCCAGTCTGACCGGTTCGAAAGAGGGTTGCGATCGCGCGGCGTGCGGCGCCTGCACCGTCCTCCTTGACGGCGCCCCCATTTATTCCTGCCAGAAACTCGCAATCGAAGCGCAGGGTCACGAAATCACCACCATCGAAGGGGTGACAAATAATGGGACTCTTTCAAAAGTACAGCGGGCGTTTATCGACAAGGACGCTCTGCAATGCGGTTACTGCACACCGGGCTTTGTGATGAGCGTGACGGCGCTGTTGAACAAAAATCCGCGCCCCACGATTGAAGAAGCCAAACATGCGTGCTCGGGTAATCTTTGCCGGTGCGGAACACAACCACATGTCTTGAAAGCAATCTTTGAAGCAGCCGGCATCACCGTCGCGGACAAAACGGAGGTCATTAAACATGCCTGAATGGCCGACAAATCGTAAATATATCAGCGGCGAAGTCAGACGCGTAGATGCCGCCCCCAAGGTAACTGGTCGGGCCCGTTATTCGTCCGATATCCAGGCCAATGGCTGGCTATATGGCATGATTTTGCGGTCTAAATGGCCGGCGGCGAAAATTTTATCCGTCAATCTGGACAAAGCGCTGAAAGTCCCGGGCATCAAGGCGGCCGTCGTCGCCCGCGAGGGCCAGTTCACCGTGCGCTATTACGGTGAGGAAATCGCGGCCGTCGCAGGCACGACCAAACAGGCTTGCCTGGATGCATTACGCGCCATCGAAGTCAACGCCCAGCCGTCATCTGATTTTGTTGTTCATGAGGACGACGCCTTGAAACAGGATTCGCCTCCGGTTTGGGAAGGCACTCCCAATGCCGGCAATCCGCATGTGCGTAATCGCGGCGACGTTGACTCCGCATTTTCCGAATGCGCCGCGGTCATCGAAGGCTTTTACACATCGCCGGTGCAAATCCATAATCCCATGGAGACGCACGGCAATACGGTTTCATGGACGGATGAAGGCGTCACGGCCTGGGCCTCCACGCAGGGTATCGGCAGCGTTCAGGACGGTTTCGCCGGCGCATTGGGACTGGACCGCAGCCAGGTGCGCGTGTTGACCGATTACATGGGTGGCGGGTTCGGTTCAAAATTTGGACCTGGCGTTGAAGGCATTCTCGCCGCGCACCTTTCCCGGCAGGCCAGGGCGCCGGTTCGCCTCATGCTCACACGATTTGACGAAGCGCTGGCGGTCGGAAATCGTCCGTCCAGTTTCCAGAAAATCAAAATGGGCGCCCTGGCCGACGGAAAATTGCACGCCTTTCAATTGGAGAATTATGGGACGGCGGGCATCGGCGCCGGCGGCGATGCAGGCGGAGGCGGAGGCGGCGCAAATATTCCGGCGCCTTATCTTTATAAAGTTTCGAACTCCCGCTCGTCCCAAAAAAGCGTAAGCGTGAACGCCGGTTCGTCTCGCGCCTTTCGTGCCCCGGGAAATCCGCCCGCGTCTTTTGGAATGGAATGCGCCATGGACGATCTTGCCGTGAAACTCGGCATGGACCCCCTCGAATTCCGATTGATCAACGATCCCGTCGAAATTCGCCGCAACGAATATAAAATCGGCGCAGCGAGAATTGGCTGGAAGGAAAAATATCGAAAGCCCGGCACATCGCCCGGTGTTATCAAAACCGGACTCGGTTGCGCGGGAGCCAATTGGCCCGGCGGCCGGGGCAATCCAGGCACGCAAGGCGAGGCGCAAATCCACCCCGACGGCAGTTTTGAGGTTCGGATTGGTGTGCAGGACATCGGCACCGGCACCAAAACCGTTATTGCCGTCGTCGCCGCCGAAATGCTTGGGCTCAAGCCCGAGCAAATTACGGTCAAGGTCGGTGATACCAATTTCCCACCCGGCCCCGGCAGCGGCGGCAGTGCGACGTGCGCGTCGGTTTCACCGGTGGTTTACGATGTTTGCTCGAATGCGTTGCAGGAATTGCAATCCAGGAGCGGAATCGCCGACGCGCGTGGAGACAACTGGTTTCCTGCGTGCAAAACTCTCGGCGTCACGCCGCTGAAAGTTACCGGCAAATTTCAGGAGTCATTGGCGGGCGGCCCGGCTTATGGCGTTCAATTTGCCGAAGTGGAAGTGGATACAGAAACCGGCCTCGTCACGGTGAAAAAAATCGTAGCCGTCCATGATTGCGGCCTGATCATTGATCGGCTGACGTTGGAAAGCCAAATCAACGGCGGTTGCATCATCGGCATGGGTTACGCCCTGTATGAAGAACGCGTCATGGATCGCGCGTCCGGCGTGGTGCTCAATCCCAATTTCGAAACTTATAAACTCAGCGGGATCTCCGATGTGCCGGAAATCGATGCCGTGCTGGTCAACATGCCCGAGCGCGGAGTCATCGGCATCGGCGAACCTTCGACAGTCCCGACGGCCGGCGCGATTGCCAATGCCGTGGCCAACGCCATCGGCGCGCGCGTGTCCCACCTGCCAATTACTCCGGCGAAAGTGCTGGCCGCGCTTGGAAAAGTTCCGCCGCCGGTGACCGCCTGATTACCATGAATGCTTTTCAATACGCCACCGCCCTTTCGCCCGATAGCGCCCGACAATTGGCCGGCGATCACGGCGCCTACATCGCCGGAGGCAACGATTTGCTTGGGTTGTTGAAGGACTACCTTGTTTCGCCAGACGTATTGGTCAATATCAAGTCGCTGCCGGGGCTCGACAGCATCCAACAAGGGCAGGATAAGTGGACCCTGGGCGCGCTCGTAAAAATTGCGGAACTTGAAAACAGCGCGGAAATTCAAAATGCATTTCCCGGCATTCACGATGCCGCTTCTGAAATCGCTTCACCGCAAATTCGAAACGTTGCGACTGTGGGCGGCAATCTGGCGCAGCACTCGCGTTGTTGGTATTTCCGCCATCGCGACACGGTTTGCCTCAAGAAAGGGGGCGACCTTTGTTACGCCCACGAAGGCGACAACCGCTATCATTGCCTCTTTTCTGGAAACCCATGCATCAGCCCGGTCGTTTCGAGCCTGGCAACGACATTTGCCGCGCTGGGTGCCACGGCCATCGTGCTGCGTGACGGCAAGGAGACGCCGATGAGCATGGCCGAACTTTATCATCGTGCCTGGGAGAATCCGCTGGCGCACAATTCTTTGGAACCGGGCGATCTAATCGTGCGTGTCGAGATTCCCATCGCTCGCAGCCGGAGCGCCTACATGCAAGTAAGCGATAAGCACGCCTTCGATTGGGCGCTTGTCAGTTGTGCCGCGGCGGCGAATGTTGTGGACGGAAAGTTGGATAAACCACGAGTCGCTTTGGGAAGCATTTCTCCCGTTCCGCATCAGGTCGAGGCCGCCAATGAATTTCTGAACGGCAAAACCCTGGACGACGACACGGCGTCGCGCGCCGCGGACATGATTTTAAAAGACGCAAAGCCGCTGCAACACAACGCTTACAAGGTCCCCATGGCCCGCGCCCTGGTTCGCCGCACCTTGCTCAAATTGAAAGCCTAACCATGCAACAGAATTTTTGCAGGCACTTGCGGACCAAATCCATGTACACCGGCAAAACGCCCGAACAAGCCTTCGCGGAAAAGGAACCGGAACATGCGACCCCCTGCCACGTCTGGTGCAATCGCACTCAAAGCGTCGTGGGCGTGGACGATCGGCCCGTGGGCAAAAACATCTGCAATTCCACGCGGTCGTGCTTTCAGCAGTAATCGTCGAAACGATGAGCCTTCGGATCATCCATCCAATTCTCTTCGGCCTACCCTTCTGACTACTCCGCCACAGAACCGGCAACCACGTGCGAACCGAAACCGTTTCAACGTTTTAACGTTTCAACGCCCCTCACCGGCCCGCATACTGAAAATCGAAAATATAAAAAATGAAAAAAATCGTCTCGTTACTTTTATTTATCACCTGTCTCAGCGCTACCGCCCAAACCCCTGCCCCCGTCCGCATTGCAGTCGTTGGCCTCGTCCATGACCATGCCTGGGGATTTTTCCCGCGATTCAAAGGCAGGGATGACGTGCAATTAGTCGGTATCGTCGAGACAAACCAGGTCCTCATAAACC
>DASXFM010000039.1:0-6573 GCA_036489615.1 Verrucomicrobiia bacterium
TTGCCTACATCGAAGGGTTTTATAACCGCACCAGACTCCATAGCTCCCTGAATTATCTTTCCCCTGTTGACTTCGAAAACAAAAACAACTAACTCATGAACTCGCCTTTGCTTCCGTGTCCATCAAATCGAAGCAACCCCATGCTTCGCGTCCTTCGTGATCTTCGCGCGAGCGATGACACATTTTATTTATATAGCAGTGGAAACTGGAAACAAGCAGTGGTTTGATCTGAAAAACTGCCTTTTTATTGGGAAATGCGAGGATTTTGGCGGTGTGGCTGGAAACGAGGGCCGCAAGGACCAAGATCCGCAGATTGCCCAGATTTTCGCAGATTTATGTTGGGTAGCTCCGCCGACACGCCCGTGCAGAATCTGTGTCTCTCGACCTGTCCGCTGAACCTCTTCAGTGACTGTGTTGTCCAAACGGTTTGTCAATCGATCGTAAATCGGGTGAGAAGCTGGAGAAGTTCCTGGCGCATGGACTTGGATTCAAAGTTTCCAATGGAAGAGCAGGGCGATCTCGACGATAGCGACCAGTATAACGAAAAGGAATGGAATTAGCCAGACAACGACTCGGGTTACAACCGTCATTCGAAGGCGCAGTCCAACGATGAGCCAGACAACCACGCTTGCGGCTGCCGCGATCGCGCCGACTACATGGCCAAATAGCCTGTCTATTAAGAACGGCAGAAAGATTACGATGATCAAAGCAGGGACGCGAAATAAATTCGTCAAAAACGAGGTCCAGAAAAATCGCGCTTGAATTTCCCGCGACGACTTTTCCATTTTCGGCTCTTTGTTTTGGGTATTCATTTGCCAGTACCGGAAGTGCCGCCTGGAAAAGGGGTCAGAGATGACTAATAGTATATTTTGCTCCACGATATCATCTCTTATCTATTGCTCGGACGGCGTTGGCGGCCGTGCGCCAATGGCCCATTTCCAACCGTCGCGCGATCCAGGGCCATGTCATTGTCGTGTCGTCTCGTAGTTGTTTTGCCATTGTCGCTTTCACTCTATTCCCTTTTGGTTGGCGACGTAATTCCTCGGCTGTCCATCTCTGCCGCCCAAAAGTTGGATCACCAGACGTTCCGCTTTTTGTTCATCTGATTCTTTCAACTCTCGGCCATGATGTTGTTCGCCTTTTTTCTCTCCGATCCGTTCCAGCAAATCTTTGCGAAATTCCTTCGTTCCCAGGCACCAGCCGCGCCGTAACCGTTTCCAATCTCCAGTTTCTCGCGCCCGTTCCAGTGCCCGGCGCTGTTCCATGGCCGCCTCCATCGCTCGTCGTCCAACGCCATCGTCGCGAGGAATATTCCAATCGCCCAAAAGTCTGTCCGTTCGCAGCCAGGGCGGGCGTTGCCTTGGCTTTTTCAAGTATTCCGGCCAACTGCTCCATCGGTATGCGGCCAGAGGTTCTGCCTCAGGGAGCAATCGCGCCCGCACAGGGTTCAGGTGTACGTAATCGCAAACCGTTTTCAAATAGCCGGTCCCGCTTCCGTCCACGATCAATGACTTGTATCGTCCGCTAAACAGGTGTCCGAAGAGTTTGTGCCACCGGTTGAAACGGGCGGTATAAGTACCCAGAAACCATCTCATCCCAGTGATCAGGTTGGCCCGTGGTGTCTCGACCACCAAATGAAAATGATTTTTCATTAAACAATAGGCATGGACCTGCCAATTGGTTTTTTGGCACGTTTCATCTAATGTCTTCAAAAACAACTCACGGTCAGAATCTTCCAAAAAGATCGGCTCGCGTCGGTCTCCACGGTTCATGAGGTGATAGATGGCTCCTTCATACTCGATTCGCAATTGACGTGGCATCAATAGCGAATGATATAAAAATGGAATGATGTGTCAATAGTCATCTCTGACCCCTTTTTTGACCCCTTTTGAGTTATCATTTTGACCTGCGTTCACTATTTGCCCGCGTGAGTGAGGCTCTTTTCTTCCAGAGTTTCCAGTCTAATCGAGCTCTCTTAAATGCAGCATAACCGCTTACGAGCACCAACAGGATTAATACGAAAAGCGCGATGTTACGTTGCGCCGGCGTCGCGGGCTCGCCATTCCGGAACCGAAATTGGTCTGGTCCCTTGGACAACGCGGAGACGAACATCATTACAAAAAAGATAAAAACGATGTAAAGCGTGCAGGACTTCAGTGTGCGGTAGATTGTTTTCACTGGCCGAAAGTGCAGTGTAGGGGGCGGTCCGAGCCGGTTCCACATAGTTGCACACAATAGCGGTTCATTTTCTCTTGCGCAACAGGTTCGCCAACGAATCCGCCGTGCCATGTTTAACTCTGTGGCAGTCCGTAAGGGATCAACCCTGGGTCTTTACGCGATATCACTTCTAGAGCCTCATCGATGGAAACTTCAGCCCCCCCCAAAAAAACCTCGAAGTTTCCAAAAAACCGACATGGCTCGTTTCGTGGAGGCCTCCAATTTGCCAAATAAAATCAGGCTTTTTATTCGCCGAATTACATTCGTTTCCATTTTCCAAACCATATATGCAAAAATGGAAACTTCGCGCCTGTTAGCCGAAAATCTTTTGCGTTATCTCCATCCATCAGTGAAATCTGCGGTCCCTCGATCTCGGGCAAGCCGGTCATGGATGGCTTTCGCATAAAGACGGACCCATTTTCTCCGAATCTGTGAAATCGATGGGATTTTCGGATCGTTCAATTAGGCCAAAATTCGGTGCAAACGGCTGCAACGAGACGCGGCAAAAATTGCTTTTCGTTGCGCGGAAAACTGGTTTCTCGCAGTTCAAGAATCGTCGAATTCCTCAATAAACTCGCGCTTTTTGCGCGCCAAAAGAGAATGGCGGTCATTTCGTTGCAATCTTGCACACCCTACACATGAATTTTTTGCACCGAAACTGTTTTGGGAAGGGGGAAGGCCTTGCCTGAATTCCATGCCTTACGGTTTTTTCGACGTTGACCGTAGGCGCCATCAGCCTCGAGCAAGACCTTCAACTAAATCACAAAGCCACTTGACATTACGCTGGGGGTTTTCGTATAAAACAATATAGTTCACTAGGACAGGTTGCCGGGGCCGTGGATGCTCGTGGCTGTGAATTCTCAATGCATGGCTTGTGATGGGTCGCAGGTCGTAAAGTGTGCTTTGTTTTAACTTGATAAAAACCGAGTCAGAGGCGCATACATGAAACAAAAATATCCCGGGAACGGGACCAATCAATCGATCAGACGCAACACATTTCAACGTTTTTCCGGCGCATACGAGTCTGGCGCGCGTCACCATTTTTATCGGTCGGTTATCCTCGCTGTTTCGGGCTCGCTCTTTTGCGTAGCGGCAGGCGAACACGCCGCTGCCCAATCGAGTGCCGCCATGCCACAAGCGACAGGCCAAACGCTCGCGGAAATGGAAATTGCCCAGGCATCGCCGCCCGCGACGTTCTCCGGTCTCAACACGATGGAACAAGTGCAATGGCCGTCGCAGCCTCTCGTACCGGCGTCGGCGCCGTTGTATCCTGCTGATTCATCGGCGGCAGCGCCAGAGCAAGTTTCGTCAGTCCGCGTCGCCAGCGCGCCAGCCGCGCCTGTTCCATCCGTGTCGGCAACGGACGCCGATGCGACGGCCACGCTCGCGCTTCCCGGATTGCCGATTCAACAGCCTACGGTGTACAAGAACGAAATTAGCGCTTCGGCGGATTTTATGTACGGGATAGGCACCATTACGGTGCCGATCGGATACGCCCTGAGGGCGAGCGCTGTCGGTTTTCCTGTCGCCGCGGTTTCCGCCAACCGTTCTACCGTCTATTACGGCGGTACGGTTTCGTATTCCTACGGGCGCTCCTGGTATTTGGATTTTTCCGGTGAGGACGGCCGGTCGACCGGCGGGACGAGCATTTCTATCCCGGGTCTGGCCGGTCCTCCGGTCCCCGCAAACTTCGACGTTAACGACACCTGGTATCAGATTTATTTGCGTTACAATTTTCAGAATTTTCTGGCCGGCACCCGTTTTCGCGCGTATTTGCGCGGCGGCGTCAGCCTGGTAAAGGCGACATTGGATACCGTCAACAATTCGTTTGCCGCCTACAACCAGGGAGGGTTTTACTCGGAGCACGATGACACCTTTGACGTATTGGGAAACTTTGGGTTCGGCCTGACCTATTCGCTTTATTCGACCGTTCGTTTGAAAGTCGGCCTGCAGTTGGAAGGAGAGGGTTTCGGAGGCGACCGCTCGCAGGATATCACCGAGACATTCGTTCCAAATAATCACTCAGGGAATACGACGATCGACGATACGGTTTACGGGGCTATCGGCCGCTTGACACTGCATGCGGATTATCGGCTTGGCCAATCAGGGCGTTGGAAGCTGACGGGGGACGCCGGGATGATGACGAAAAACAGCTGGCTGAGTTATCCGGATTTTGGAACCAAAGAAGAAACGTTGTACGGGCCGTATGTGAAGGCTGGCGCCAGTTTCGTCTTTTAAAATCAACTTGATCAATTTATGAATCGCAAATCGCTTTTTTGGGGGATTGCAATGGTTGTCCTGGCGGCGCGCGCGCAGGCGGCATTCGAGCTCTATCAATTCGCCGTTGTTTCCAACAGCATCACCGCCGGGGCCAACCTGAACGCTGTTGCCAATAATGGAAATGTCTTTGTTTGCGTCGGAGCAAATAATTCGCCCGTCCTTGCCATCAACACGAATAATTTCGGGGCATTCGTAGCGAGCAACCCAGGGGGAGGGTACCTTTTGTTTTCCAACGCCTGGACGAATACGCTGAAAAGCCCGATTAAATATACGTGGCTGAATTGTGTTGCTGCCCAACCAAATGGATTTATCGCGTCGGGCCTGTCCAATGCGGTGCTGGTTTCTTCGGATGGCGTCAATTGGACCAATTGGGGGCGTGTCCTGGCGCCGGGAAACAACACCATCGCCATTGACGGACTGGCTTACAATCCGATTTCGGCGACGTTCGCCGCCGCACAGGCATTTAATGCCGCGTCGTGGACCACCAATCCGGTGACGACGAATGTTTGGCCGGGAGCGCCTTTGGAGCCTCCGTCTTCTTTTGCGGAGTCGTTTCGTGCTGTCTGTTCGTTTGATTCCAGTAATATGGCGATGTGCGGAATCCTTGGGGACATCCGGATCTCGTTGAATGGAGGACAATCCTGGCTGGATAGCGAGCAGGCAAACACGTCTATGCCGAATTTGCTATCCGTCGCCTCCGATGGCGGGTCAAACCTGGTTTGCGCAGGAAGCCTTAGCCTTATGGAGGTTTCCACCAACGGCGGTCCGAATACAACCTGGACTTTCCAAACTAATATGAATTTCAAGGTCTCCGGCAGCGCCACCAACTTCAATGCGGTTGCCTACAATCCAGTACAAAGTGAATTCCTGGCCGCGGGATCCGTCGGTGGAAACGGGTTGATCGCCGCCGCCCCTGAGCAGGCCGGCAGCTCCCAGTGGGCATGGACGCGACAGACAAACCTGTGGCAATATCAAAACGGCGTGTTGGTGCCCGTGACTAGTATCGCATCCGCACTCAACGGTGTCGCTTTTGCCAACAGTGGATTCTTTCAAGGCATTTCCCTGCTGGTTGGCGACAACGGAACGGTCATAATCGGTGGATATGCGCCAAATTTTCCATTGAACCCGTCCAATGTTGATGTGACGAATGTTTTGGCCAACCCTCTCTCGAACGCTCCGCTCACCGCGGAGATCATCGGAAACACCAATGTTTTGACGGTGGACTGGTACGCCACGCCTTCGGGAGGCACGCCGTTGGCTTTGAACACTCTCGTATATCAGCCGACAAATGAGAGCTGCGGCACGTACACCAATTGGGCGGCGGAGCGCGATTTGCGAACTGGATTTACCGGCAGCCGCACGCCATTTGTATTCACCATCATTCCGGGCGCACCCGGGAACCCGATTTCCGAAACCAATTGCAATCCTGTCGGTGAGGCCTTCGGTATGTGCGCCGGGACGCCAATGTCGGTAACCGTAGTCACCAATGCCGCGAATCCGCCGGGAACGATAGAGGTGAATTGGTACGATGCGGGGACAAATCTAGTGGCCACCACTTTACTTTCACCCAACAGCGATATTATGGCGTTCCCCGGGAGTCCTCAGATATCGCCCTTTATACCCGGGGGCATCTTTACCTATTATGCGCAGGCAACCAACCCGGCGACAGGTTTTGCCAGCACGAATTGGACGACGCTTACCTATCAAGTGAATCCGCTCCCGATATGGACGAGTTCCCTTGGGTTTTCAACGAATGCGCTGCTCACCAATCCGCAGGTTAATCCGGTGATCTCAAACCCCGGTGTGGCCAACTTGTTGACCATAACCGGTATCGAACCGGGCGCTGCTATCGCGTACGATTGGTACACCAATGGAGACCCCACGGTAGCCACGTACAACAGTCCCAATCCGCCGTTTGCTTTGACCGGAGTTCCCGGATTTCCGGGCGAGGTGGAACCGGCGAGCGGGGTGATTGAATTCATCCCAACGAACGTTCTGTGCGGAACGTATACGTATTATGTGCGCGCGCGAGTTGCGGTTTCGGGCTTTACCAGTTGCAATTGCGAGAGCACGAAT
>DASXFM010000065.1:0-6881 GCA_036489615.1 Verrucomicrobiia bacterium
CATCCACGTTCGATCGGCGAACCCGATTCGAAAGCGGTGTCGGCGCTCCGCTTTGCCACCGCACTCCACGACGCAAGCGAGTTTTGGCAGATTATATCCACATTTTGCCTCTTGCGAACCAAAACTCCTCCCGTAACATTCGCACCGACCCTATGCAAAACATTCGAGAACCGCGTATTATTTTCCTGCAACGGAGCATCGTTATCTTATTTCTCCTTGTTGCCGCAGTCGTTTCGGTTTCGTCCGGGGTGCACGCTCAAATCCCTCCCCAAAAAGCCATCTGGGAACCAGAAATCCGCGCCTTTGAGAAGCGCGACAGCATCCAGCCGCCGACGCAGAATGCGGTCCTGTTTATTGGAAGCTCCTCCGTTCGAAAATGGACGGCGATCACTGAAGACTTTCCCGGTATCCAGGTCATTGACCGCGGCTTTGGCGGTTCTCAAATTGAGGATTCCACATCTTTCGCCGAGCGCATCATTTTTCCATATCATCCCCGGATCATCGTCCTCTATGCCGGTGACAACGACCTGGCCGCCGGGAAATCACCGGCCGCCGTCGTGGCTGAATACACCAACTTCGTGGGTGTCGTTCACGAACGCCTGCCTCAAACGCGCATCCTCTTTGTTTCCATTAAACCCAGCATCGCCCGCTGGAATCTCGAAAACGAAATCGTTGAAACCAACCACCGTATCGCCGCGTTCCACGGGGAAAATTTGTCCTTTGTGGACGTTTATTCGCCCATGCTCACTTCGGACGGCAAACCGAGAAAGGACCTGTTATTGGCCGACGGTCTTCATCCGGACGAAAAATGCTATCGCCTGTGGGCATCGCTTATCCGCCCGTACTTGAATTGATTTCTCATTTCACTTTCAGAAAGACCGACCCGTGCCGTGGGACGACGAAAGTGAACCGCCGATTAAAGGACCCCAAACCCTTGCGCAACCAAAGATCACGCACTGCCACGCGTTTCGGCAACCCAATGTCTTTGAAGGCCACGGTCATCGTCATCGGGTGAGCATTCAGATTGAATAGAGCCACGGCTGTGCTGCCGTCAGCCAGAGACCTGGTCCAAACCTGTGTCGGCCCCTCCTGCCGCGCGCAATGTCCCTGGATTCCCGCCGGGTCCTGGTCGATGGCGATGACTTCCGGATTCGTCAGAATTTCAAGCACTCTGGGTTTCATTTCAGTCAAATCGTTTCCGGCAATGAGCGGGGCTGCGAGCATGCACCATAAGGTCATCTGCGTGCGCCATTCGTCCTGGTCCATTTTGCCGTTGCCAACCTCCAGCATGTCCGGATCATTCCAATGTCCCGGGCCGGCGTATTGTTCAAGGCCGTTTTCCCCCAGTCCATGAAGCATCATCGAATCGTAATTGGCCGCTATATCGCCGGTCGTCCGCCACATTTCTCCTCCAACGGACTGGCCCCATTTCCACACGTCCTGAATCCCGTACTGGCAAAGACTGAATAGAATCGGCCGGCCCGTTGCTTTCAAGTCATCGGACATTTTCCGATAGACGTTCTCCATTTGGTCGGGCTGATAGACCTTGTCCGCGCTGCACCAGTCATATTTGACAAAATCAATTCCCCAGCGCGCAAACGTCTCCGCATCCTGTTTCTCATGGCCGTAACTGGCCTCGTGGCCGGCGCACGTTGTCGGGCCCGGGCTCGTATGAATGCCCACCTTTAATCCCAGGCTGTGAACGTAATCGCACAACCCTTTCATATCCGGAAATCTTTTGGCGTCGGAATGAAAAACGCCATTCGTGTCGTGGTATCCCTCCCAGCCGCCGTCAATCACGATATATTGATAGCCAGCCTCGCGCATTCCGGAGGTCGCCACGGCCGCCGCCTCCGCCCGAATGATCGCATCGCTAATATCCAGGCGAAAACAATTCCAACTGTTCCACCCCATTGGCGGCGTTTGCGCCAACTTGGAGCCTCCGGCAAGACAGGCGATTGGTAAAACGATAGCGAGGGTAAAAATCAGCCCCGGAATTTTCATCGGCGATTTACCAACTCACCGACACGCCCATTTTTTTCCCAAATCGGTTCGTGTAATGAATTTGTTTGTGGCGCGCTCCGTGTTCGTGGACAAGCTTTGTAAGCTTTACATCGTAGCAACAATACTCGGCGATTTCCATGAGCTTGCCATCCTTGAACCAGCGGATCGCTTGCAGTCCTTCCGCGGTCTTTTCCACGCCAAACGTCGCCGTGGCAATCGAATCCAGCGAAAGGCGATGGTTCAATTTTTCCTGTAAATCCACCATCAAATCCAGCGTGGGCAATTGCGTCAGGTCAAAAGGCGTGTACCCGTGAAGCACCTCGTAATCGAACCGCAGGTTATTGAAACCCACCACCAAATCCGCCCGCTGCAACTCGCGAATCAAATCGCTCACCGTCTTTTCATGATAAATTTTGTATTCGCCGGTGCCCCCGCTGAAGGTAACGCCTATGCTCATGCCCATCTTCGAGATATTGCTCCAACCGCCCACTTCATCAGCCGATTTTTGGGTTTCCAAATCAAAATAAACGATGCTCTTCGCCATGCACGTCAATTAAAGTTCTTCCAACAGCAGCGGACAAGACTATTGTGAGTCTGAATCAATCGTACGCAGCATTTTGAAAAGGATGGCGACCGACATGGATCTCGCTTCCAACGCGTTCCCCCTTTCGCTCAAATCGCATTCGTCCTTGATGATTTCATCGCGTTTGATTTACGTCTCTGGAAATAATCTTCCCGGCGGAGGAACCATAACTTGATCCGCTACGGCGTCTCTCACTCGCTTCAAAACCTTTCCTTCCTTTGTTGCAATGATCCGTACTCTTAGCGAGTTTGAAACCAACCTAAACCGGCGTTTGTCCACGCCGAAATCTCGCTTTGCGTTAAGCGTGTAGAAGCCTGGTTCAAGATCTCTTGGCATTAGAAGTGGAATCACCCACCCTCGGGCCTGCTTCGGAGCCATTCCAATCATCGCGCGAAATCCATCGTTGATATTGGGCGTCAAATTAAACTCTTTTCCAGCATCACTCACCAGCAGAAGATCAAAATTCGTTAACCGTCCGGTTTCCACTAATTTAATCGTATTGGTCGATGAATTTGTAATTTCGGCATATAGTGATGCGTCGCGGCCAACAACCAATACGCAATTGCTCATAATGATTGTAAGCTGCACGTCACATAGGTTTGTTTCCGGGCTCAATTCTTGCGGCTTTTCTGTCTGCGCTATGCCCTTGACAATAAAAAGACAAAAAATAGTGAAAATGAACGCTTTTTTAAACATGCCTGTAAGAGTTGAGGTGTCCACTGAAATGCGTTTGTATTAGCCAAATTGTTTGTCCAGGTCGGGAACATTGCCGCTGCGTTCGATTGTGTCGAATCTGTTGACCGGTTGCCATAATTTAACACCCAATTTATATTGGACCAGGAAGCCGCCGCGTCCCAATTCCAGGTTTCAGCCTGGCACGTGACGTTGACCGAAAAACGGCGTCGCGCAGACTTGCCGCCGCACTCCAAGACGCAAGCGACCAACTGAGATTGTTGAGACCCGGACAGCTCCATTCTTGCCAAGAGCCCTGAAGTTTTACGGGGATTACTGGCATTCAAACTGCTTTTATGAGTTGTTTTGACGCAGGTAAATCGCAGAAATAACAACTTTTACTCATGATTGTTGCCGCAGCTACCGCATTAACCAACAGCGCCGCGTTGCCCATTAATTGGTTCGACGCCGCGATTTTGATTCTTCTTGGCTTTGGCGTCTTTCGCGGGCGCAAAAACGGCATGACACGGGAACTGGCGCCCACCATCCAATGGCTGGTGGTCGTGTTCGCAGCGGGCCTGGGCTACCCTCTGCTCGCCCAGGTTTACGACACGCAATGCCATCTTGACAAATTATGGAGCGCACTGGCGGGCTACATGTCGATTGCCATCGTGTTATTTCTAATTTTTACCCCCATCAAAAAGGCGCTCAAGAACCGCGCCGAAAAAGGTGGCCTTTTTGGCGGCTCGGAATATTATTTGGGCATGTGCTCGGGATTGGTTCGATATGCCGCCATCATCGTGTTTGCGCTGGCGCTCTTGAACGCCCGTTCCTACACGGCGGCGGAAATCGCGGCCAAAAAAGCCTACAACGAGCGCTGGTACGGCGGCGGCATGTACAGCGGTGATTACATGCCGGATCTTCATACGGCGCAGGATTCCGTGTTTAAACAATCGTTTTCAGGCCCGTACATCAAAGACTCGCTCGCGATCCTTCTGATTCAAACCGGCCCCGGTAATGGCGGCGCCGGCAATGCTCCCCAACAACCAAAAGCCGTAATCAAGATCGGAAAGTGAAAGGCGCACCCGCGCCGAGCGCATGGCTGGCTTCTCCCAGGCAACTCTCGAACGCATTCGCGCCGCCAGTGACATCGTAGACGTCATCGGTTCCTACCTCCCGCTCAAACGCGCTGGGGCCAATTTCGTCGCGCTTTGCCCGTTTCACAAGGAAAAGAGCCCCAGTTTTAACGTCAATCCGCACCGCCAGATTTTTCACTGTTTCGGCTGCCATAAAGGCGGCAACGTTTTTACATTCGTCAAGGAATACGAAAATATCGGCTTCATCGACGCCGTCCGCCGGCTCGCCGAACGCGCAAAAATCCCGGTCGAACAGGATTCCACACCGGGCGAACAGCAGGCGCGGCACCTCAAAGACCAACTCCTGGAGATTCACGATAAAATCGCCCAACGCTGGCAGAATTGCCTGCTCAATGAAGCCGCCGGCCAGGTGGCGCGCGATTATTTGAGCAAACGCGGCGTCAGCGCCGACGCCATCAAACTGTTCCGTTTGGGCGCGGCCCCGGAAACCTGGGACGACACCGTCAACTGGGCCAAATCCAAAAATTACGACGTCGCGCTAATCGAAAAGGCGGGACTGATCATCAGGAAAGAAGAGACCGGCAATTATTATGACCGCTTTCGCGGACGGCTCATGTTTCCCATTTGCGATGAGCAGGGACGCGTGGTGGCCTTCAGCGGACGCGTGCTGTCCGGCGATGAAAAGACGGCCAAATATGTCAACTCGCCCGAGACCGCCATCTTTACCAAGAGCAAAATTTTCTACGGTCTGGACAAATCCAAACGCGCAATTTTGGACGCGGGTTACGCGATTATTTGCGAAGGGCAACTCGATCTAATCGCCTGTTTCATGGGCGGCGTGCAAAACGTCGTCGCCCCGCAGGGCACCGCATTCACGGACCAGCACGCGCGCATATTGAAACGATACATTCCCGAGGTAGTCCTTTGTTTCGATTCCGATACCGCGGGGCAAAATGCCGCCGTCCGGTCACTGGACCACTTGCTTGCATCCGGCCTGGCCGTGCGCGTGGCCGCGATGCCCGCAGGCGACGACCCGGACAGCTTTATCAAATCAAACGGCGGCGAAAAATTCCGGGAACTCATCCAAAGCGCAAAAGGATTTTTCGATTATTACCTGGACCGACTATCGAAACAAAATGACCAGGGCACCGACAAAGGCCGTCTGACAATCCTGCGCAGTATGGCCGATGCCGTCCAAAAAACCGGCAGCCCCGCCCTGGTGGATACCTATGCGCAGAAAACCGCTTTGCGGCTGGGCATCTCGCCGGAGGCGGTGCGCTCGGAATTTGCCAGGATCCAAAACCACGCATCTGGCGCGCAAAGTCAGACCGAGGAAGTGTTCGAAGAAAGTTCGGAGGCGAAAACGATCGAACGCCCTTCGCTCCAGGAATTCTGGCTTCTCAAACTGCTCATGGTTCACGATGAACTGGCCGGATGGGCCGCGCTTCGGCTGGACCCAAACTGGATATCGAATACGCCAGCCCGGCAAATTATCGAACGGCGGCTGAACGCCCAGAAGGACGGTACCTGGCAAAATTTCGCGGCTTTCCTCGATCATTCCGATTCCGCCGAAATGCGCAGCCTCATCACCGAAGCCGCCACGCAGGAACGCGCCATTCCCAATCCCGATAAACAATTGGCCGACGTTATCCTGAAATTGCGCAATCAGTATCTGGACCGTCAAATTGCCGCGCTCACGCAAAGGACCGCTTCGCCGGAAATTTCCGATGCACAAAGAATCGATTTGCTCCAGGCGCGAAATAAATTGCGCGAACAAAAAACATTGCCCCTTACGGAACGGGGCGAAGGATGAATGGATTTTCGCCCCAACAAACAGGCCTAATTTTTTCTATTGCCACGCTTAAAGTCACGGCCTTATTCTTTGGTTAAACCTTTATTCAATCGCCGTCCTAAAAACCCGGTGTTACCGCACCAAAACCCGAAAAAAGAAAGGAACTGTTTATGGGTAAAATCGCTCGGACATGGTCGTTGATGTCAGAAAGCTGGCAAGTTCTCAAGCTGGACAAAAGTCTCGTCGTGCTTCCGTTTATTTCCGGTATCTGCTGCATGTTGTTGATGGCATCGTTTGCCATTCCAATCTTTGCAACCGGCGCATGGCATCCGCCCACCCACGACGCCGAAACGCAACGGCAAGTGCTCTATTACGGCACGCTCTTCGCGTTTTATGTTGCCCTTAATTTTATCATCGTGTTTTTCAACGCGGCCATCGTGGCCTGCGCCGCCACCCGAATGGGAGGCGGCAGCCCGACCATCGGCGACGGCCTCCGCGCCGCGGCGTCGCGCCTGCCGGTCATCGCCGGCTGGGCTTTGGTTGCCGCCACAGTCGGGTTGATTCTGCGGATCATCGAAGACCGCTCAAGCAGAGTTGCCCAGATTATCGCGGGCCTGCTCGGAATGGCGTGGACCCTGATGACTTTTCTTGTCGTGCCCATTTTGGTCATCGAAAACAAAAACCCCATCGCCGCCCTCCAGGAATCCACCGTGTTGCTTAAAAAAACCTGGGG
>DASXFM010000091.1:0-12895 GCA_036489615.1 Verrucomicrobiia bacterium
CTGGCTCCAGAGGTAGGGCTCGAACCTACAACCACACGGTTAACAGCCGCGTGCTCTACCATTGAGCTACTCTGGAACCCAAAATTATTCAGCAGTCTAAAATCTGCTCTTTCCGTCGATTTTCGAGTAGCCGGTTAATCCCGACGCATCGGGACTCTACCATTGGGCTACTCTGAAATCTAAAAGTTCAGCAGAGGTTATCTGCATTTCCCAATCGATTTGCAACCGGTTGGGAACCCAAACGGACGAAAACATTACAAATTGTTTTGCATGCCGTCAATTTGTTTTGATGAGGATTTTGATGTGTGGCGATAATTCAACTGATTGCAGTCCCGAATCCTTCGGCCTCCCGTGAACGCGGGCAGTTTCCGGATTTTCTTTTCAGCGCACGATTTGGCAAGCTCTGTGAATGAAACTGCAAATCCAAAGCACCATTTCATCTGTCATTCTTTGTGCTGTCGTTCAGGGATTTGGCGCCGGGTTGGTGATGGCGTCGCAAATGGCCGGGCTGGATTCGGGTCAGCCCAATCAGCCATTTACCTGGGCGGCTTTTCCCACGGATGAAATTGGTATTGCCGATGCCGAAGCCGGCACGGAAATCACTCCTTCCGGATCTTTGTACACCGGATACGGTGAATTATCCTTCATGACGGGAAATCCGGCGCGGTATGTGGACCAACCTACGCGGACGTTAACCGGGGGTGATTTGCCGATCATCCATTATGAGTTTCAAGACGGCAAAGTAAATTATCAGGCGACGATGTTTAGCTGGGCTTTGAATCCGCAAATTCCCGATCGCGATCCGGTCAATTATATTCGAGTCCTCGCACAGAACACCTCGACAGAACTGCAGACGGATTATTTCACGGTTTCTTTCAGTTATTGTGTGACCAATTCGCATCGGTTCCGGCGGCCAGTCGTTCCCGCCATGCCGGGAAGGTATTCGCAACCGGGTGTCGAATTTGATCCTCACTGGAACTACGGTTTTCAATCTGAGTCCGGCTATGATTTGGGCTGGCGTTCAAACCAGGTGGTTTATTTGTTGCCAACGCAACCGCAACCGCAACTTTGGTTGACGGCTGGCCAGCCTTATCGTGACCCGGCGTCGCCGCAAGTTACCGAATCCACTCCAGTATTGTTGGCGCAATATCAGTTGATCCTAAAGCCGGGCGAAAAACGGGAACTGGATTTCAAAATGCCGGTACGCCCAATTCCGCTCTCGGATTCGAAATCTTTGAAGCAACTTGAGCAGGGCGATTTGGACGACGCGCTCGGCGCGGCCAAATCCTGGTGGCAAACGCAACTGAACAGCGGATTGCAACTGCATGTTGGAGAGGAGAAAGTCGATCAAACTTTTCGCGCCAGCTTGATGTATCTGATGCTGGCGAGAGAGAGGGTGGGGGAGCGGAGCGAAGATCGTCGTGCTGAAAATCTTTATGTTCAGACGGTCAACCTTGCCCAATATCATGCTTTTTGGCTGCGTGATGGATCTCATATGGTCCACGCTTATGATCTCACCGGGCACTCGCGTAACGCGGCCGAAGCATTGAGTTTTTTTGCGAAGTTCCAAAAATCGGACGGTGAATTTTTGTCGCAACCAGGCGAGCACGACGGCTGGGGTGAAGCACTATGGGCGTATGGTCAACACTTCCAACTCACCGGCGACCGCAAGTTTGCGCGGAGCGTTTTTCCTCGGGTGCAAAGGGCAATCGCCTGGCTTGAGCAGGCGAGATCTGCGGATCCATTGCACATGTTGCCTGGCGGGGCGCCGCACGATGATGAATTACCTGACGGTTGGGGGCATCTCACGGGAGATAATTTTTATGCCCTCGACGGCCTTCAAGAAGCCATTTTGATGGCCAGGGCGCTGGGACATGATGACCTGGCCACGGAATGGCAGGCGCAATATCTGGGATATTATTTCGACCTCTTTCAGTTGCTGGGCGAATTGGCTAAAACGAACGGCGGCTATATTCCTGCGTGTTTGGACACCAACGCGTATGACTGGGGTAATCTGCTGACTATGTACCCCGATGAACTGCTGTCGCCAATGGATCCGCTTGTAACCGGAACATTAAACCATGCGCTGGCTCACTACGGCGAAGGGCTCATGTGTTACGGCCCAAACTCGGTATTGCATCAATATTTGACGATGAACAACACCCAGGCGTGGATTGCGCGCGGCCAGCAACAACCGGCTCTGCGCGAACTTTACAGTATCCTGGTCCACACTTCCTCAACGCAGGCGGGTTGGGAATGCGGTCCGCCGCCGTGGACCTCACGGGATTTTGGCAACGACCTGGCACCGCACAATTGGTTTGCCGCCGATTATATTGCTCTCGTTCGTAATATGCTGGTATGCGAACGTAGTGATTCTTTTGGTGATTCTCTGGATCTTCTCTCAGTTTTATCGCCCGCCTGGAGCAAGCCCGGCCAGTGCCTTTGGGTCACTAACGCGCCAACAGAATATGGTCCAATCAATTTCATGGCAACGTTTACCGCCCAGGGGATGGAACTGCATTTAGATGAACATTTTCGCAAAGCGCCGGACCACCTGCGGCTGCATCTGCCGTGGTTCGTCAAAGCAAACCGCGTGCTGGTGGACGGCAAGCCGGTGGCCTGGAGTGGCCGGGAGATTGTATTTCGTCCCGGGGCTCATTCAGTTGTGGTTGATTGGCAACCTGTTGATTCGGATCTGTCGTCCTGGAGTTATGAAGCCAATGTGCAACGGTTTAAGGATGAATGGCGCAAACGCGAAAAATCCGCAAGCGCGGCCAATTTATGAAGTTTCCAAAACTAAAATGGGTGGTCGCAACGGTATTATTCTGCTTTGCCGGGATTGGCAGCTTTGCGCGAAGCGATACCGCGGAAACTGGAGTGGCGACTTCCTCGTTGAAAGTTCAATTGCCTTCAGCGACGTTGCCATTTCCTGAACCACTTTCAACGAACCAGCAGCCGGGATTTAAATTTCGTGGCACAAAAGGTTGGGACTGGACTTCGGAACAATATCTTCAGGAAATTCCCTGGCTCGCAAAATTCAAGATGAATTTCCTGATGAATTGTTATCTCTCGCTCTTTGCATCAAATCATCCGCGAATCAATGAATGGTGGAAACCGCTGCCGGATAGCACAAAACGCGCTTTCGCGGGGGTAATTCATTCCTGCCAGACAAATGGAATCATCTTTTGTTTTTGCATGAATCCCCAGTTGGCGTCGGAACGGCCATTGAATCCGACCAATACTGAAGATCTGGAAGACTTAACCCGTCATTATCTATGGGCGCAAAGTTTGGGAGTAAAATGGTTCAGCATTTGCGTGGACGATGTGCAATGGACGCAGACGCCTTCGGTAGCAGCTGCGCAGGATGCGTTTATGGTCAATACGATCCTGACCCGTTTGCGCGCGCAAGACCCGGATGCGCAAATGATATTTTGTCCGGGTCCATATTTCGGTGACGGCACAAAGCCTAATGACCATTTGTATTTGCAAACACTGGCCCGCAGTTTGGACGCGAGGGTTTACGTTTTTTGGACCGGCGACGGCGATTCGGCCATCGCGCATCGGATTACCGTGGCCGCGGCCACGAGTTACAAAAGCGCGGTAAACCACCGGCTGTTTCTGTGGGACAATTATCCGGTGAACGATGAGCATGAAACTTTAAATCTTGGGCCGGTCACCGGCCGTGCGCCCGATTTGTGCGATGTAGTTGATGGATATATGAGCAACCCCATGACGACGCAGAATCAGATTAATCGAATCCCATTAGCCACGTGCGCGGACTATGCCTACAACCCATGGCAATACGATCCCGCGCGTTCTATCGGGCAAGCCATTCGTTTAGTGGCGGAGACCACTGGGCAACAAGAGGTCTTACGAAGTCTCGTTGAAGCCTATCCCGGGTTTTTGGCCGCAGGTGGCGGGCCGGGCACGAATCCCGTGCGAAAGAAGTTTCATGAGTTAAAGAAGGAAGCCGGCTCCCGACCTGCCCTCGAATTTCTCAATCAAATGAACACTCTCTCCGGCCAGTTTAGAAATGAGTTCCCTGGCGAATTTGACCCGGAGAAAAAGACCGTCGCCGCCGACCTGGCATGGATGAAGGCGCAGCCATGAACGTTGGAGCTTGCCATGCAACATTACTTTTGCCAAAGAATTTGGCCCTCTTCCAGTGGAACTGAGATGCTCTGGAGATACGGCACCACGCGAGCGGTATAATCTGCGGCGGCCCGGCTTGCGGGTACGCTTGCCCGATAAATGTAGCCGCCGCCCGGGTTCGTGAGTCGCTGTCCGCGCTGCATTTCCTGCAGCACGAGCTTTTTCTCATGATTGCCGTCGGCGTAAAGTTCGAGCCGTACGGTATCCGGGTTTACCTCGCCGAAAAATACCTGGACTTCAAAGTCGTAATTTTGTCCGCCCGGTTGAATCTTCACGTCGCCAAATCGCAGGCCCGTCCATTTTTGTTCGAGAGTGTGCCGCCAATTGACGGCTCGCACTCCGAGAGAACCTTTGTCCGCCACGCGTTCCCGGCACGCCGCGGCCGCCGCCAGATAACATTGTTCCGTGTATTCACGGACGGTGCGGTTGGCCGAAAAGCGCGGAGTCAGACGAGCCATGCTTTCGCGCATACGCGCGACCCAGGTTGTTGGAATGCCATCCTGGTTGCGTTGATAAAACTGGGGCACCACTTCCTGTTCAAGTAATTCGTAGAGATGAGTTGCTTCGGCGGCATCCCAACCTGGATCCTCGCCGTGTTCCCGGCCATCGCCCAGGGCCCAGCCCACTTCCGGAGTGTACGCTTCCGCCCACCAACCATCTAATTCCGACAAATTGATAGCGCCATTGGCTAGCACTTTCATACCGCTGGTGCCGCTGGCTTCCCACGGTCGGCGAGGCGTGTTTAGCCAAACATCTACACCTTGCACGAGGTGCTCGGTCAGGAGCATGTCGTAATCGCTCAGAAAAATCACATGGGGACGGATGGCAGGTTGGCGGACGAAATGCATCCATTGCTCGATCATTTGCTGGCCGGGTCCATCGGCGGGATGAGCCTTGCCGGCGATGATTAGTTGCACCGGTCGTTGGGAATTCGTGAGCAACCGTGTGAAGCGTTCCGGATCATGCAGGAGCAAATTGGGACGCTTATAAGTGGCGAAGCGTCGGGCGAATCCCAGCGTCAAGGCGTTGGGATTGAAAAGATGTTTAACCGATTCCACATGTTCCGCCGGCGCGCCGCCAGCGCCCAATTCTTTTGCGAACCGCTCCCTTGCGTAGTCAATGAGCGATTTTCGGCTGGCGGCCCGCATCTGCCAGAGTTGTTTATCAGGCACACGGCGGATGCCTTCTTCCAGCGCTTCCGTCTTTCCGAGCCAGCAGCCTTCTCCGCAGGCTTTGGTCCAAAGCTCGGCGGAGGCCGCGGAGATCCAACTGGGCACGTGAACGCCATTGGTGATATGTCTCACGGGCACTTCATTTTCCGGCCAGCGTGGAAACAATGAGCTGAAAATGCGCCGGCTCTCCTGGCCGTGCAGGCGGCTGACGCCGTTAATGGCCCCACTGCCACGGACGGCCAGGTAAGCCATATTAAACGGCTCGGAAGCATCGTCGGCATTCAACCGGCCTAACGCCAATAAACTTTGGTTCGAAATACCGAGTTGTTTGGCGTACCAGCCGAGGTAATGCTCGATTTGGCCGGGGGGAAACCGGTCGAATCCTGCGGGCACCGCAGTGTGCGTGGTGAAAAGGTTACCCACGCGGGTGGCGGTGAGCGCAACGTCGAAAGGTTGCCCTGATTGTTCCATGAAATCCCGAGCCCGCTCCAGCACCGCAAAAGCGGCGTGCCCTTCATTGAGGTGACAAACTTCAGGCCGAATGCCCAACGCCTTGAGAAGCCTCCAGCCGCCGATGCCAAGAACCAATTCCTGTTTGAGACGCAGTTCCGAGCCGCCGCCGTACAACTCGCTCGTGATGCCGCGATGGGCGGGGAAATTTGCCGCGTCATTGGTGTCCAACAGGTAAAGCTTTGTGCGACCGACCTGGACCTGCCATGCGCGCAACCACACCGAGAAGCCCGGTAACTTGATTTCGATGCGCAACCATTCGCCGTTGGATTCGCGTAACGGCGTGATGGGCAACTGGCTGGGGTCGTTGTAAGGATAAAGCGCCTCTTGCTTTCCGTCCTTGTTGATCATTTGGCGAAAATAGCCCTGTTGATAGAGCAAGCCCACGCCGACCACCGGGACGCCCAGGTCGCTGGCTGCCTTTAGCTGATCGCCGGCGACGTTGCCAAGGCCTCCGGAATAGATCGGGAGAGCTTCGCTCAGCATGAACTCCATGCTGAAATAGGCCACACAGGTCAGTGGAGATTTGGAATGATGCTCTTGAAACCATGTCCTGGCCTCTGTCTCCTTTGTTTTCAAACTGACCAGTTCATCGAGTTTTTTGCGAAAGGCCGGGTCTGCCAACTTCTTTTTGAGATGGTCGCGCGATGCGGTTTGTACAATCACCCAGGGACTATGAGTCAATTCCCACAGCCTCGCGTCGAGCTGCCGCCAAACTTCGTCGGCCAGATGATTCCACGACCATCGCATGTCCAGCGCGAGTTCCACCAAACTATCCATTCCCGGAATTTCAACCGGCAGGCCGCAAGACCGCGCTTTTTCGAGAAGCATTTCTCCATTCATAACTCTCCTTTTTTGATGTTCCAATGCCGCTTAACTCGCGGCTGTCGCAATCGCGTCGTCAACCATTCGCTGAGCTTCCTCCTGAATGTGGCACAAGTGTTCCTTTCCGCGAAAACTTTCGGTGTAAATCTTGTAAATGTCTTCCGTGCCGGACGGCCGGGCGGCAAACCATCCGTTTTCGGCGACGACTTTGACACCGCCAATGGGTGCGTTATTGCCGGGAGCGCGCGTGAGGACAGACTGAATTTTTTCACCGGCGAGGTCGGTCTGCCGTACTTGTTGGGGAGAAAGATTCTTGAGAATCTCTTTTTGCTTCCTGGTGGCTGGAGCTTCCAGCCGGTCATAAACAGGCTCGCCTAATTCCCGGGTGAGATCGCGGTAAATTTCTCCGGGATCGCGGCCCACGCGCGCGGTGATCTCCGCCGCGAGCAGGGCCAGCACAATGCCGTCCTTGTCTGTCGTCCACACACTGCCATCGTGGCGGAGAAAAGAAGCCCCGGCACTTTCCTCGCCGACGAAGCCCAACGAACCATTCAATAACCCGTCCACAAACCATTTAAAACCGACCGGCACTTCGTTGAGCTTCCGTTGAACCTTGGCGGCAATACGATCGATCATCCCGCTGCTGACGAGTGTTTTTCCCACAGCCGTTTCCGGGCGCCATTTGGGGCGGTTTTGAAACAGATAGAAAATGCAGACTGAAAGATAATGATTTGGCGGCATCAAACCCGTACTCCGGGTAACAATCCCGTGACGGTCATGGTCCGTGTCGCAGGCAAAAGCGACATCAAAACGGTCTTTCAAGCCAATCAGCCGTTGCATCGCGTAAGATGAAGACGGGTCCATGCGGATTTGCCCGTCCCAATCCAAAGTCATGAAGCGGAAGGTTGGGTCGACAATTTCACTGACGACGGAAAGGTCCAGGTTGTATTGGCCGGCAATCCGGCCCCAATAATGAACCCCGGCGCCGCCGAGCGGGTCCACCCCGAGCCGGATTTTTGAACCGCGAATCGTGTTGAAATCTATGATGCTGCCCAGATCATTCACATAGGCTGTCAGGTAGTCATGCCGATGAGTCGTGTCCGCACGCAACGCTTTTTCAAGCGGAATTCGCCTGACTTCCTTGAGCGAATTTTCGAGAAGTTCGTTGGCTTTTTTCTCAATCCAGCCGGTGACTCCGGTATCCGCAGGTCCGCCGTTGGGCGGATTATATTTAAAACCGCCGTCGTTCGGCGGATTATGCGAGGGCGTAATTACAATGCCATCGGCGAAGCCATTTTTGCGTCCGCGGTTATAGGCGAGAATCGCATGTGAGATGGCGGGAGTGGGCGTGTAATCATCTCCCTGGGCAAGCATGACGATTACTCCATTGGCGGCGAGGACTTCGAGGGCGCTTCGTAGCGCGGGCTCGGATAGCGCATGGGTGTCCATACCGAGAAATAGGGGACCATCAATCTGCTCTTGCTTGCGGTATAGGCAAATGGCCTGGCTGATGGCGAGGATATGCTGTTCGTTGAAAGCGCGGTCAAACGAGGAACCGCGGTGGCCGGACGTGCCAAAGGACACCCGCTCTGCCGCGACTGATGGGTCCGGAGTTTCTGTATAATACGCGGCGATGAGCTTCGGCACGTCAACCAGTGCGGACGGCTCCGGCGTTTTTCCCGCAAGAGGGCTTATTTTCATTTCTTTAGCAACGATTTGCAGATTTCGGTCACGCAGCCGGGCTCGAACCCAAATTTCTTTTGAAGTTCTTTCAGCGGCGCGGATGCGCCAAATGTTTGCATGCCGATGACACGACCGGCGGCGCCGACATACCGTTCCCAGCCGAAAGTTGAGGCCTGCTCCACCGCAACGCGCGCGGTCACTTTGGGCGGCAGCACGGTCTCCCGGTATTCGCGGGGCTGATGCTCAAAAATGTCCCAGGAAGGCATTGAAACTACGCGGGAACGGATTCCCTGGCTCGTCAATTGTTCATGGGCCTCGACCGCGAGAGAGACTTCGCTGCCGGAAGCGATGAGAATAATTTCCGGATTCGCATCTGGAGAATCGGCCAATATATAGGCACCTCGGGCAACACCGGCGGCAGATGCGTACTTGCCTCGGTCAAACGTGGGTAACGGCTGGCGTGATACCACCAAAACAGCCGGCTGATGCCGCAAATTCAAAATATAACGATAAGCTTCCACTACTTCGTTGGCATCCCCGGGGCGTAATGTCACCAGGCCGGGAATGGCGCGCAAAGACGCCAATTGTTCAACGGGTTGGTGTGTTGGGCCATCCTCTCCGTCGCCCATCGCATCGTGGCTAAAGACAAGGAGCGTCGGCAACTCCATCAAGGCGGATAGCCGAATGGCTGGACGGGCATAGTCGCTGAAGATAAAAAAGGTCGCGCCATAGGGCCGCAGTTTCGAAAGCGACATGCCGTTCACAACGGCAGTCATTGAATGCTCGCGAATGCCGTAGTGGAGATTTTTGCCACCTGGAGTGGCGGGCTGGAAATCTCCTGCTCCGGAGTATGTCAGGAGTGTTCTGTTGGACGGACCTAGATCCGCCGAACCTCCGAGAAACCACGGTATGTTTTGCGCCAGGACATTCAGAGTCTTGCCTGAGGCGTCCCGACCGGCCAGGCCTTTCGGGTCGGCGGGAAAGACCGGAAGATTGCGGTCCCAACCTTCAGGCAATTCCCGCTTTTGCATTTGGTTAATTTCAACGGCGAGCGCGGGATATTGAGACTGGTAGGCGGCAAACAAGTCGTTCCATTTTTTTCGGGCCTCGCTGCCGCGCCTGCCAATTCCCGCTTTAAAGTGATCGTAAACGCCATCTGGAACGAGAAATTTTGCATCCTCCGGCCACCCATAGAATTTTTTCGTCAGGCGAATTTCTTCGTCACCAAGCGGATCGCCATGCGCCTCGGCGGTATCCTGTCTGTGCGGCGAGCCGTAGCCGATGTGGCTGTCCAAAATAATGAACGTGGGGCGGCCTTTGGTTTGCCGAAAAATGTCCAGGGCATGTTCAATGCGTTCGATGTCGTTGGCGTCTCCGACCCGGAGAACGTTCCATCCGTACGCCAGAAAGCGCGCGGCGATATCTTCGGTGAAGGTGATGTTGGTATTTCCTTCGATCGTGATGTGGTTGTTATCGTAAATCCAGCAGAGGTTATCGAGACAGAGATGGCCTGCGAGCGATGCCGCTTCGGATGATACACCTTCCATCATGCAGCCGTCGCCGCAGACGGCGTAAATATTGTAATCAAAAATTTCAAAATTCGGCTTGTTGTAACGATTCGCGAGCCATTTTTGAGCGATGGCCATTCCGACACTGTTGGCCACGCCCTGGCCGAGCGGGCCGGTGGTCGCTTCCACACCTGAGACCAAATGATATTCGGGATGGCCGGGCGCCTTGCTGCCCCATTGCCGAAACCGGCGGATGTCGTCGAGAGTGACAGAAGGCTGGCCGACCATTTCATATTCGGCGTTCACCGCCTGCACGCCGGTCAGGTGGAGAATGGACCAGAGCAACATCGATGCGTGTCCATTTGAAAGCACAAACCGGTCTCGGTCCGGCCAAATGGGGTCCTGCGGGTCATAACGCATCACACGGTTCCAAATCGTATAGACCAATGGCGCCAGCGCCATGGGCGTGCCGGGATGACCTGACTTTGCGGCCTGGACGGCGTCTATCGAGAGCGTGCGAATGGTGTTAACCGCCGTTTGAATCATGTTGTCGTCCTGCATAAAACTCCTTTCGAGCCCAATTGGTGTTTGGGTGACGTTCGCCGGTTCTCATCGACTTGCAACGCGGCTATTTCGCTCCAACGGCAGATGAGCCGTCGAGCGATGGTGAATCTAGCATTGACACTGATTTGAATCAACCCCCGCGCTAATTCCACTTTTCGTTACGACAATATAACCCGGATATTGCATTGGGATTTCCCCGAAGGAAGTCGCGCATCGAACCCCTGAACCGCTGTGATCATTCGTGTAGCCAACCATCGGACGGACACAAACCTCTTTTGCGTAGCAGCGGACATGAGTCCGCTCTGACTATTTCGCAGAGGAATCGAACGACCTCGCTCGCAAACCAAATCGCCCAACCGGCGAGTCAGTTCATGGGGTGAACGACTGACTCCACGACTATTTCCGAAGCCACGAATACCAGAACAATTTTGTGCGTCTCTATAAATCCTACCAAACACGAATCAGAACAACCCCATGGCGGGGCACATTCGCGGTAAAGGAATTCGCGAACTTGCCCAAATCCTTTTGCCGCCATAAATCCCGAACGTGCAATTTTCCTTTCAGGCCCAGGTCAGACCAATTGACTTGCACCTGGTTCTCAGTTTCGCCGAGGTTGAAGAGACCAACGGCCAGTGATCCATCGGCCAGAGTTTTGGCGTAAACGCGCGTGTCGTCGGTTTTGGCGACGGTAGTGGCTTCTTTGCCCAGCGGGTCCTGGTCAATGGCGATCACTTCGTCATTTTCCAAAAGGTTCAGCGTAAAGGCGTCAAGCTGCGTCATATCGCAACCGATCAGCAACGGCGCCGACAGCAGGCACCAAAGACTGATATGCGTATATTGCTCATTTGGCGTCAGACGAGTCGGGTGCAGGTTTCCCCAACCGACTTTGCCCACGACCAGCATGTCCGGATCATTCCAGTTTCCCGGCCTGGCGTAGGGCGCCATTTTGTCCTGATTAAAGCCGATGCCCGACATGCTGTTCCAACTGTCGTTGATGTCTCCGGTCGTGCGCCAGGAGTTACCATTGACCGAGCCGCCCCACTTCCAGACGTCGTCCATGCCGTATTGGCAGAGGCTAAATAGGATATCCCGGTTTTGCTTTCGCAGAAGATCGCCCATGACCTGGTAAGGATACGATGCTACCGCCTGGTCATTGGCGCCGTGGCCTTTGGCCCAGGTGGGAACACCCTTCGGGCTCGCGATTTTACCATCCGCGATATTGCCGTAGCTGCACCAGTCGTATTTCAAATAATCAAAACCCCAATCGGCATAGGTCTGCGCGTCCTGCGCTTCGTGCTGCCAGCTCGCTGTGCAACTGCCGCAGGTCCACGGACCGGGCGAGGAATAAAGCCCGGCTTTCAATCCCAAACTGTGAATGTAATCCGCCATTCCTTTCATGTCAGGAAAACGCGCGTTTGGCACGATGAGTCCGTTGGCATCACGAAAAGGCCCTTTCAACGTGGGGTCGTTCGGAGCGAGATTGTTCTGCCAGAAATCGTCAACGTTGATGTAGGTCCAGCCATGATTGATCAGGCCGCTGCGAACCATTTCGTCCGCCGCCGCTTTTACTTTGTCCTCTGAAACCGTCCAGGCAAAACAGTTCCAACTGTTCCAACCCATTTGCGGCGTCAGCGCGATTTGATCGCCGCAAACGATTTTGAATTTTTTACGCGCGCTGCCGAGTGAGTTTTTAGCGCGCAAGGTGACATTATATTCGCCAACACGGGACAACGAACCGGTGATTCGCCCGGTCTGCGGATCGAGTTGAAGACCCTTGGGCAAACCATGCGCTGAAAATGTCATGGGCCGGTCACCCGTCGCGGCGACCGTGAACAAAAAGGGCGACCCGGGACGAACCCCAAAAATTGGTGCGCTGTTGATGCGCGGTTTCGGCGAAGGGGCAGGCGTTAAAATGATGGCCGGCTCCCATGGCGCGCTTTGGGTTTTCGGGACCGTGTCGCCGATCATCTTAAACTTCGCATCCGCCCAATCCGCATGGTCAAAACTAATTCCATCGTTCGCATCACCCACTTTTAGAAGCAGATTGGTGAGTCCTGTTAAATTGACCGAAAAGCTTTTTGCCGGGTCATTCACTTTCATGACGCCGCTTTGCCAAAGTTCTTTGCCGTCGCCGACGACAGAGAATTCTACGCTGGCTGGGGAATTGCCGACCTCGCTGTCAACGCCCACGCTGGCGGAAAAAGACTCAGCCGAGCCATTCAACTCGACGTATAATGTGCTGATCCCGTGCGTTCCGAGGCCTCGTTTAAACTTTTGGCCGTCGATGCTCAATTCATGTTTATCTACCGACAGGTTTTTATGTGGATCGCCCCAACCCTGCGAGACGGCGTTCAAATCCAGATCATCCAGCCAGACAGTTGCCGCAAAGGATTTTGCCGACAGTCCCGCGACGAGCATGAGACAGAAAAGGACGTTGAAAATGGGGCGTCGTTTTGAATTTAGAATTAACGGACTGTTTTT
>DASXFM010000094.1:0-11275 GCA_036489615.1 Verrucomicrobiia bacterium
GTGTAGTTGTAGACGCCTACATAATAGAGTCCGGGCGTCAAAGGATTGCCCATGCCGTCGGCGAAAACCCGGCCATAGCTATACTGGAGATTGCCGCTGGTGTAGATATTTGTTGGATTATAGAATAAATCAGTCCAGTCATAAGCCACAGTCCAGTCATAGTTGCTGGGCCAGGAAGTATCGTAGCTGGGCGACCACCCGTAACCTGGTCCGGGCGGCGGGGCCTGGGCACAAATATACATCTGAGGATTGCCGCTGGTGACGTTGGTGAGCCGCAGGTCCCAGCCCAGGGCGTCCGGCGGCACTGTGATGGTGAAATAATTCCAGACGTTAGGCGCCTGGTTGACAACCGAGACCTGGCCTCCGTCGAAGGGCACTGCTGTCGGACCGATGGCGTGGACGCGGACGGTGTAACCCGCGTTGCCGCCGGCTTGTTCGGCCTGCACCATGAGGGTGTAATTGGTCGCGATGGGGCTGGCGATATTGATCAGGCTGGAACTGGACCAGCTATAACTCAGGCCGCCGTCGTTGCCATAACCGTCGTAGCCGCCCGTGAGCCAGCCATCGGGGCGCAGAAGCATATAGGGCGAGCCGGTGGTATTGGTGAGAAATACCTCCAAGGCGAGGGTGTTGGGAGGCACGGTGAAACTGTACGAGCTAAATTGCCCGCCCGGACAATTGGCGTTGGTGACGACCAGATCGGTAACGCCGCTGGGATCGACCACGCCGAGGTTGGTGACTGCAATCGGTCCCCAACTATGGAGTGTGAAACCGACGGTGCCGTTGCCAGTCGTGTTGCCACTTGGATATTGGCCGTCGCTGACGACCGCCAGATAGTAGGTGCCGGCAATAATATTGGAGGGGCTCGAAGAAGAATTGGGCATCATCAAATACTGTTGGTTGCCCGTTTTGGCCATGACTCGGCCGCCGGAAAGACCCCACGCGGAACTGTTGTAGGACTGGGAATCGGGCAGGGCGCCATTCTGAATCAGCAGGATGCTTTGCCCGAGATTGGTATCCATTTCCACCTGCCAACTGGTCGTGTTCGTGGGCACAACGACGGAGTAATAGGCCGCCTGTCGCGCGGCCAGACCAGGGACGCTGGACAGGTTGGCCACGCCATTGCTAAACGTGAGCGACGTGACCGGGATGCTATACCCGCTGCCGATACCCTCGCTTGTAATCGTGTAGCTTAGATTCGCTGCCCCGGTGTAATTGCCCACCGACACGTAATACGTTCCCGGGGACAATGGGTTGCCCATGCCATCCTCAAACACCCGGCCATAGCTGTAGCTCCCATCAAAATTGTAAGAGAGGCCGGTCCAGTCGTAGCCGACGTTCCAATCGTATTCAGTGGGCCACGAAGAGTCGTATGACGGTGACCAACCGGCGCTGTTCCCTGGCGGCAATTGATCCCGGCAGATGTACATTTCCGGATTACCGGAAGTCACGTTGGTCAGGCGCAGGTCCCAACCCAGGGCGCCCGCCGGCACGTTAAACACAAAATATTGAAATTTTTGGTAGGGTTGATTGACGATGTTGAAGGTGTTGCCCGAGCCATCGAAACTTACTGGCGCGCCTGTGAGCGAGCTTCCGGTGAGTACGAAATTTCCCAGCGCCGCAGCCGGCGTATAAATACCAATATACCAGATATCCGATGGGTGATTAGGCTGTTGCAAGAACCCATAGGTGGAGGATAGGTCCATGTAGCCCAGCGTGGAGGAACCATAGTAGTCATAAGGATCGTTCCGGTAATTCCATTGCCCGGGCACCGCATTACGACGGATCGCGATCATGGTGCCAGCCACTTGATTAGATAAATCCAGCTCCCATCCCAACGAGCCCAGTTGTTCGGTGGTGTTGGTCACCTGGTAATACCTCCAGCCGACCCGATTCGGGGCGTCATTGGTGATCTTGAACACGTAATCCACCGGGGTGATAATCGGCTGGCCGTTGGTGAGTGTGATGGAGTACGGACTGGTCCCGTAGACTGTGATGTAAAATGTTCCGTTGCTCAGTGTGGACGGGACCAAAGTCACACTGGCGCCCACTCCGGCAGGTGGCTCCGAGAAGGCGTTATTGACGAATTCGTTGGGGACGTTGTTTTGCTCCACCGCGACGTTGGCAGTGCCGGAAGTCGGGGTGACGTTGATTTGCCACGCAATTTGCTGGATGGGCACTTGCACCTCGTAGGTGACGTAACCGTATCCGTTGACGATCACATTTGTGGCTCCGCCGAAGACCAGGTTGGTGACGCCCTGTTGCCGCGAATCGAGGGGAACGGTCAATCCGGGATGGCCAACTACACTCACGAAATACTGGCTACCGACATTCAGATACGTCGGCACGACGAGCATTTGGCCGGGCTGCGTCAAATCATAGGTGGCGGTATTGAGGGGCAGGGGCGCGGCCGTTTCTTTGACGTACATTTGGTTGGTCAGCCCATTCAGCCACAAGCGCCAGGCGAGGGTGTTCGAGGATATCGTGGTGGAAAAGAAGCGAATGCCCTCACCGCCAATCGTCGCCGTGGCTCCGCTGCTGCTATCCGCAGCCAGGGCAGGCAGTGGTTGCACGTAGGCCTGGCCCGTGAGCAACGTCCACTGGGCGTTGGGTTGGGCATGGACCAGAATGTACCAGGTCTGGCCGGGTTGAAATTGGTAGTTTTGAGCCAAAACCAATCCGTTCGATCCGGTCAAAGTGGAGGCGTAGTTGTAGGAACTGGTCGAGGGCAAACTGCCTTGGAGGAGATACAGGCTGGCTTGATTGCTGAAGACATTCAAGACATTCCGCCAAACCTGATTTCCTGTGGTCTGGGTATTGATGGAGAAGAAATAATCGCCGCCGGATGCACTCGCGTTGGTATAGGTATTCAGGCTGCCTACATCCACTGTACCGGGGTCCCAGGTCAACGGCGTGATGGAAGCCAATTCTGTGGTCAAGACGTAGTTGTTGGTGCTCGCTGGACCGGAAGGGGAATAGACGCCGATGAAATAGGTGGCATTGGTTGCCTGCGTGCTGTTGAAGATAATCGTATTCAGAGGGCCGGGATTGTCCGCGGCGTCGTAAGTTCCAGTCGTTGGCAGTTGTCCACGCTTGATGTACAGCCCCGGCGGATTCGCATTGGTGCAACTCACGACGATGCGCCAGCCCGTCAAAAGATTCGACGGAACATCCACCTGGAAATAATTCCACATGCCTGAACCGGTGTTGGTAATGGAGCCAGTGGAGATAGATGCCAATGGTTTAAGGGCCGGGTACTTGGCCGACCGAATGTCCGGCCGGTTCGTGGTGAGCATGACGGTGAATGGGTCCGTGGTTGAGCCGGCTGGAGTCGAAACCCGCAAGCCGTAACTGCCGGTGACGCATTGCGGCAGTTCGAGGTCAATTTGGTTGGTTGCGCCCACCAGGCGGGAGATGTACGTGAAACTCGTGTCGGTGGGCGTGCCGCCGGGTGTCAAAAGCAGGTTCGCATAGGTCGTGGCACTGTTCGAAATCAGCAGGGACAGGTTCGTCACTCCTACGGGTATGTTGAACGTGTAATTAGTGCCAGTGCCCGGGGCGTTGGTCCCAACAAAGGTTGTTATTTGTGCGGCCGCCCCAAATGCGGTCAGGATAAAGGTCCACGTCACCAATAGTATACGCGTTAATTTCATAACAATTTACCTGCGGGAGCATGAGTAGCCCCAGAATGTATTTTGCGTGCTTCGATATTCCTCCAGGCGCAGACACCGTGACGATGTCCGGACCGGTTACCTCATGAATTCTCAAGTTTCCTTGAGCCAGCCGCTATTTTATTAGTTTTTCTGACCGAGTCAAGAAGAATCAGAAACAGGTACAATATGAGTGACGTCGTTCATAACCAGCAGGTTGCGAAGCATCATCGGCTTTGAGATGTAACTGCGTCGTCCGGGTTTTGTGGCAGGAGCCAACACAAAAGCGCTTCATCTTCGCGATTGCTTCGCGCGATGGCATCGGACAAGCTTGGAGGACTTATGGTTATGGCATTGAGGGCGCGTTATGTCCGACGGTAAAAAGCCGGGTCCAGGCCCGATTGGCCTTTACGGTGGTTCCGGCGGAATTGATGCCGGCACGTTGGAGCGTGTCGGCTCGCCTCGACCGGGACCCCTTGGTTTGCAGTTGAAAGAAGGCTCGGGCCGCCGGGACTGGTGGCACGTCCAGAAAACTGTCGCGGCGTTTGCCGATACTTTGACCGGACAGATGTTGGTGCCATCCGGAAAATCGGTGTTTTATGCCGATGGCCTGGGGAAAGTGGCAACGCTTTGGGCCGAGGCGACCGGGCGAAAGACAATCGATTTGACCGAGGCAGGGGAGGCGCTTGCCGATTTCACGGAACCGCTGAAAGGCCGGTTCCGCTGGGTGGAAGACCTGCGACCGGCATGGGCTCGCCTGTCGGAAAGCTTTGCCAGGCAGGCAGCGGGCGAAGTGCACGTTTTTGTGCGGGGCCAAAAGGCGGCCGGAGGCGCGGCGATGACGCCCGGCCAGATTCGCATGCCACAGCCATCGTCCGGCGGCGAACGGCGAACGATGGTGCGCGGGGCCGGGTCGGTCTTCTGGGAAGTCGAGTATCCCGAATTAAAGGAGGTAAGGTCGCTGCAAGCGAACTCCAGGGTAACGCGAATCATCTTTCACCTGTGCGACAACACTGGCAGAGAACTCGATCAAGGGTTGCAATCGTAACCAACGTGAGATCCGCCCGCCGCGCCGCGTAGCGCAAATTTCCAAACCGGCTGGGGATTGGATTTTTTGAACCTTTTTCGGTTCAATGTCACCAATCCGATAATGAACGACGAACAGCTTGTCACGGCGCTCAATGCCCGGGACCCCGCCGCTACGCAGGAGCTTTTGGATGTGCATGGCGACAGGTTGCTTCGTTCCGCATACGTGTTATGCGGCAATGAGACCGAAGCGCAAGACCTCGTTCAGGAGACATTTCTCCAGGCGATTCGCTCGGTCCACCGCTTCCAGGGCCGTTCCAGCATTTACACCTGGCTTCACGCTATCCTGCTGAATTTATCCCGCCATCATCGCCGCAGCCAAAAACGCCTTGTCTATGACGATGACCTGATCGACCGCGAAACCGCCGATGAAAATCCGGTGCATCCGGACGCCGGGGCCGCGTCGTCGGCGTTGCGCGTGGCGTTGCAACAGCTTTCGGCACCGCATCGGGAGGTGATTGTCCTGCGTTACTATGAAAGCTTGAAGATCCATGAAATCGCCGCGCATCTGGGCATCTCCAAAGGTACCGTCAAGTCGCGGCTTCATTACGCTCTCGAACAACTGCAAACATTTTTGCCCGGCGAATTGAACCTTTTTGGCCCGGACAACACAGAGGAGATACAGAAACAATGAACTGCCGCCGTTTCCAAAACGAACTTTTTGAATATGTGGAAGGAACACTTTCCGCCGATGCCCTGGCCGTGGCGGAGAAACACCTGACGGAATGTGAGACCTGCCGTCGGGCGGTGGAAAAAGAAAAACGCGTCGCATCGGTCGTGTCCAGCCGCCTCCGGCAAAGCAGCCAGGCATTGACGTTGTCCCCGGAAATCCGGCGGAACATTCTTACCGCCAGCCGCCAAATCGGCTCTGGACCAACGAGGACAGAATCGCTGATCGATTTGTGTAGATATTGGATTCGGATAACGGCTATTCCTGCTGCCATGCTGCTGATCGCCGGCGTTTTCCTGGCCGTTCATTTCTCCGGCGCGAAAAGCCACGAAACCAACATGCCCCGTGCGGTGGCCGTTACTTCGCCCGTGGGAAAAAATCCGCAAATTTCGGTTTCAGTGCAAATGTCCTATCGTTCGCCCAGGCGCGAATTTCATCAGGAGGGAAATGTCGTGCTGGATGCCTTCGTGAGCGAAACCGTTGTCATCAACGGAACATTTCAGGAAGAACAGAACCGGGACCGTGAAGGAGCAGACGCCGACAAGGAATCCGGTTCACAACCATTGCAAATGAAAACACCCCTATGAAAAATCAACACGTCTTTATTAAAACAGTGTCATCAATTCTACTGTTAACAGTTACGCTCAATGCTTTTCGCGCGACAGCAGACCCCGTGGCTACGAATGAGAATCTGCCGTACACGGTGCGATTTGAACTGGGCAGTTCGGCATTTGCGCCCGGCGACAGTATCAACATCAAGGAAGTGCGCGGAACGACAAAGAAAATCGAAATCGGAGGGACCTATTCGATTGCAGGCACCTATACGCTTAATTCCAGGGACCACGCCAGCTTGTCCTTTTATGATACGAGCATCGGGTACAGCGGCCCAACGGCGGTCGATCCAAGCCAATCCGTTCGAATTGAAAAAGGCACCGGCTCATTTTACCTGGTGAAAACCATGCATGATGACGGCTATCTGCATGTCAGTTTTTATCCCGTTCGGTCCGGCAGCGATTTTGGCGGCGTGTATTTCGGTCAGGCTGACCGGATTTTTCTCGGACCGATGAACCTGCACTCTCACGATAGCGGCAGCAGCGACGGCGGCGATGATTCTAAGGAAGGCCCGCTCTCAGGCTCTGGTCCTAATCAAACATTGTTCAACTATCTGGGTAATCCGGTGATGCCGCCGGCAAACATGGATCAACGTTATACAGCAGGCGGGCTTACTGGTGTCGTTCTGCTGGCGGCCCATAACGCTGGGATTACGGTTAAGAGCGTTGCCGTGGATGATTCGGAATATCCTTACATTGTGGGTGTGATTTGCGGAGGGTCAGATTTTTCCGCATTGAAGAATGAACTCAAACAAATGCCCGGTTACGAATATGGCGGCGGCGTGGGGAATGACAGCAATGCGGACGGCAGCGACACGTGCAATGTGTTTTGCATCGTTCCTTATCATGCGTTTCCGCCGAATACCGGGGACAGAATTTATCACCGGCTGTTATTGAGGGAAGCGGCGTTTAATGACCAAATCAGCAATCATCGGCAGGATTTGGTTCCCACGCACGCGCAATCCAAACTCTCCACCATGACGATTTATCTCGGTGACCAAACCCTGGATTCCGAACTGGCGCTGACGGAAAAAGAGCAAATCGCCGGCATGATGTTCCGCACCAATATCCAGGAAACCGATTCCATGCTTTTCGTCCTGACCGCTCCGCAACGGGCGTCGTTTTGGATGAAGAATTGCCCGGAATCCATTTCCGCGGCGTATATCAGTTCCTACGGTGAGATCGAAGAAATCCATCACCTGGAAAAAAATGATACGACGCCCGTCGTCTCCTCAAATGACAACATCCAGTTTGTGCTTGAGACCAAGGACGGCTGGTTTGACCGCCATAATGTCGGCATCGGTACGAGCGTTACTACGGCGAAGGGCTCGCTGTCGGGGACATTTTTGGCGGGTCAGCGGTAGAGTTGGTGGTAGCTTCGTTCTTTAGAAACGGCGCGCGAGGACGCGCGCAGAACGGGCAGGCCGGAGGCCTGCCCGACACCACTTCCGCCCCTTTTGCCTGTGTCGTCAGGGTTGTTCCAGCCGAAAGAACAAATTGCCCGTGGGCGACGCGATGTTCAGAGAATTCGTGCCGTTGGAGGTCGTCCAGCCGTTGTTGATCGTCCATCCCGCCGGCGCGGTCAGGTTGCTATTTTGCTGTAAGGTCCATCCCGACAGATTATTCCAATAAACCGTTACCGTGTTGCCGGTGTGACGGATGTAAAGTGCCGGCGCGCCTGGGGTTTGAACCGCTGAGATAAACGCCCAAAAGCCCCCGGTGAGCGAATAATTTCCGCTGGTCATCGCCCCGCTCGCGTCCGGCTGGCCGATGGTGCCGCTGACAGAATAGATGCCGTCGGCGCTATTGCCGCCGCCCCCGGCGACTTTATACCAGCCAATCGAGAATTGCTGGGCAAAGCTGATTTCAGGAATCAGCAAGGCAAGGAGGAGAAAGATTTTGTTCATAAGCGGCCTATTTTTTTCCGCCGAGCGATTTGATCGCCGCTTCCAGGTCATCCAATCTCCCGGTCAGCAAGCTATTCTGCTTTTGTAGAGTTTTAATCTCCGAAGATTGTTCCTCAACCGTGCCGTGCTGCTTAAGGAATTCGTTTAGAAGCATGGCGTTGACCGCCTCGTAACGGACCGAGTAGACCTGATGTTTGTCGTCATGCACCACCAGGGCCGGGTCCACCTTTTCCACTTCTTCGGCCACCAGGCCGAATTGCGGGGTGCCGGCCGGGTCGAGATCCTTCTTGTATTGGAAAGTCACCGGACGCAGGGCGAGCAGCACATCGCTGGCGCTGGCCATGCTGTGGATGTTTTGCTTGAACCGGCGTGAAGAGGTGATCGTGCCGAGCAACCCGGATGAATTGACGTAAACCGCGGTGCCGCCGCTGGCAATCGTGGCGCCGTAGATGCCGGCCATCACCGCCTTGGTTTGGGCGGTGCCGATGCGGATGGTGCTGCTTTCGTCACCGAAACCCGAGTTGCCGATATCGATGTTATTGTTGCCGTTGACGATTGCGGTGCCGGCATTTTGGCCGAGCGCGATATTGTAAGATCCGCCCGAAAGATTCAGAAGCGCGGCCGCGCCATCGGCGGTATTATTGTCTCCCGAGGTGTTGTCGGTCAGGGCTTCATAACCGTTGGCTGTGTTATAGTCGCCGAAAGTGTTGTTTTCCAAAGCGACGTCACCATCGGCGGTGTTAAAGTATCCGCCGTTGTTGAACACCAATGCGCCGCTGCCGTCAGCCGTATTTCCGTAGCCGGTTGTGTTTTGGTAGAGCGCCTGATATCCGTTGCCCGTGTTGTCATGGCCGGAAGTATTGGCGTAGAGCACCTCGGAGCCGTTGGCGGTATTGTAGTCGCCGGTCGTGTTGGAGTAGAGCGCGAGTTCGCCATTCGCGGTATTCTGAATGCCAAATGTGTTGGAAAAAAGCGCTTCATAACCAACGGCAGAATTGTCGTTTCCATTCGTGTTGGAAAAAAGCGTTTTATAACCATCGGCGACATTGTAGCTGCCGCTCGTATTGGAAAAGAGCGCCTCATAGCCATCGGCTGTGTTGTCACTGCCGCTCGAGGTGTTTTGCAGCGCGCCAAAACCGTTAGCCGCATTGTCACTGCCACTCGTGAGGCTGGTGAGCGCGTCCGCTCCGATGCCCGAGTTGCCTTGCCCGGTCACGGCCGTGTTCCCGGCATTGCCCCCGGCGAAAAAGTTATTTATACCGGAATTATTCAACTGAGCCACTGCCGGCGGCAATTCCGCCAGCGGCACAGCGCCGGATAAATTACTGGCGGTATTGGCGAAGATGGCATACGGCGTCGGGGTGAATTTCTGGCGCGGGCTCAGCGTAGCGAACGAACCGCCGCCGCTGGATCGCACGCCGATCTCCAGCCAGCGGTCCGCTCCCGGGAAATTCGTGCCGAAATCCAAAGTGGTGGTGAACAGGCCATTGCTGACGAGGACGGCGCTGTTCGTAACGGAGTTGCCCACCTGGCCTGCTCCGCTGCTAACGCTGAAGAGCGCGAAGGTCAGGTCGTAGCTTCCGCTGACGGGACTGCCGCTGCTGTTCAGTTCGCCCTGATAGGTGAATGCCGTGCCCTGGGCGCGGGCGGTGGAGAGTTGAGAGTTGAGGGTGACCAGCGCCAGCAATGCGAGCGCGAGTGTGCGAATGGTGTTTTTCATAGGGTTTGATTTTGTCAGTTTGGCTTCTTTCAGTTTTTTACAGCGCCGGCAAAATGGCATTCATGTGCGCATGGATTTCATGACTTTGATTTTGGGTTGAGATGCGGTCGTGCGGTTTGCCACCGGCACAATTTCATCTCGCTCCGGGTCCATCCGGCTGAATTGGCTTTACATTCTTCCTTCCGACTTCATGCTTAACGACAATGATTGTCTCTGTTAGAAAAGTAAATACGTGGACTTACGTATCGAATGGGGGATCATGAGACTGTCACACCAGGATTTTCGAGCGTTGGACCAGGCGATCTTCGAGCTGCATGAATCGCGCGATCTCAATCGTTTCCGGCGGGAAGTTCCGGAGATTGTGTTAAAGCTGGTTCGTCGCGATTATTTCTCCTATACGGAATATCAAATCGATCCGACAGCGCCGACTCAGGTTCTTTCAGACTGCATTGAATCCGATGCCGTTATGACCGCCGAGCTCAAGCGATGCATGGCCGACGATATTATGCTGCATCCGTTCACGGAATATTTTCTGAAAGGCGGCAAGCCCACGGCGTTGAAGCTTTCTGATTTCCTGACCCAAACGCAACTTCGGGGTTCCCGGATTTATGACACGCATAGACTCTGGGGATTTGATTTTTGCATGGCGGTTCCCGTCAGCGCGGCTCCCGGGAAGAGTGCCGCCTTCGGGATGTGCGACCGCAAGAAGGATTTTACCGAGCGCGACCGGATGGTGTTTAACCTCCTGCAACGGCACCTTGACCAGGCGCACCGTCAGGCCAGACAAGTGACGGTCCGGGCGGAGGCCGGCGTCAAACCCCTGGCGGCATACGAATTGACTCCGCGCGAAAGTGAGATCGCCGGCTGGCTGGCCGCCGGCAAGACGAATCCGGAAATTGCGATTATCCTGGGCTGCAATGCGCGGACCGTAGAGAAGCACGTCGAACGAATTCTCGAAAAACTCGGCGTGGAAAATCGCGTGGCGGCGGCTGTGCTGATCACCCTGGCAGGCGGCCGCTCCGGTCCGTGACGGATGCCTGCCGATTCTCCTTCCACATTTTGTGCCTATGGTCTTCCAGATTTCTTTCTCCCCCTTTCTCACGTGAGTGCTTAAAGTTGTCGGAGTTGTGGATAGGGCACCGGCCACACATTATTTATGTGTATGTTTGTAAATGTGTAAACGAGTCAAAAATAAGGGCGATTGCGCCAGCAAAAAGTACGGTTTTATTGGGGGATTTCAAGGTTTCATGGGTTCGGGAGGGGGTGTAAACGGGGAATGTCTTTGCCACGGCCATGGTTTGCGGAATGCGGAATGTTTTTTTAGCCACAGATGGACACAGATGGCTCGCTCATGGCATTCCTTCGATATTAAGTTGCATAGGGTATTATCACGATAGGCAAAGGATAGCGCATCGTAAAAAGCATATTGTTGGTTATCCTTGACGGGGCTCGGGTGTTGTTTGGCATTTTCTACAAATACGCCACACGTACGGCACCGGGGATTTGCGTTTGAACGGTGTTGGCCGCCTTGCGAAACTGGCGGCGAGACGCCGCCAGAACCCGCAGCCGTGACGGCTGCGCTACGTGCGGTTGCTTCTTCAATTCGGTACAAATGCTTGAATGGCATGGGC
>DASXFM010000138.1:0-7775 GCA_036489615.1 Verrucomicrobiia bacterium
TATAATCACGCCGTAGTCGACCATCACTTTTTGCGTCCCTACGTCAAAAATTTCGTAACTGATGGGGTGAACCCCCAGAAGGTTGGCCTCGCCAATGTCATTCAAATAGGCGGTGACTTTTTCGTCAAACTTGTCATGGCCTGATTCCACGCATTGCGCGCGACGCATGGTATGAATTCGGATTTTTTTATCTCCGCCTTTCGCAATGACATCGAGCGGCTGCTTGGGTTTCTCAATTAAAGACGCCCCGGGCGTTGAACGCACTGGCACTTTGAGCCGAAGTTCCACCTTGGCGGCAGCGGAACTGGCGATGGCATTAACCGGACCTGCGCCGGGCGTTCCAACGGGGAGTTCAGGAACGAGTTTGGTAGATTTTTCAGGAATTGTGATAGTTTCCCCGCACGTAGGACATTTGATATCCTCGCCGGCGCCTTCCGCGTCCACGGACAACTCCTGATCACAGTGGGGACAATTAAATACGATTTCCATAAGCTGAACAATCAGGCTGCGACTTCAACCTACTCCCGTCCACGCCTTCAAACCAAGAAAAAAATCGCTCAAAATCTTTTGATAGGACACTGCGCTGCGGCACAGCGCGCCGTCCCTGCCCATCGGCAACGTCAGGACACGTTCAAAATCACAGCGGCGGCCTGGTCCAAATCATCCACGATGAGCGCGTTGGCAAGGCGTGGCGCGGACGCCCGTTCCACCTCGGCCCCGTAGCCCGTTCGCACCAAAATGCTCTTTTTCACACCCGCATTCCAGCCGCATTCCAAATCAATCAGCTTGTCTCCAATGATAAAGCTCTGCGACAGATCCAGGTCAAATTCATCGCGGGCATCGAATAAAAATTGCGGCGACGGTTTGCGCCCGTAGCTAGGGTCCTCCGGCTTCTCAGGAGCAATATAGATTTTTTTGATTCGAATACCATCACGCCCCAGTTCATTACAGAGCGCCTGATTGACAATCTCGACGTCCGCCAGGGTAAAATAACCGCGCCCCACGCCCGACTGGTTCGAAACGATAAACAGCAGAAAACCCCGGTCACAAAGCTTTTTCAAACCCGTTCGCGTCGCGGGGAAAATTTTGATTTGGTCCGGGCGGCTCAAATAATTGACATCGGCAATCATCGTTCCGTCGCGGTCGAGAAAAACAGCCTGTTTCATTTTCCTAATTGTGAGCTTTTTGCCCATGCGAGGAAATTGATTTTTCGCGTTACTCGTGGAAGTCAGCCTGTGCCATCAGAGTATCACCCATTTAAGCTTGACGATTACTGAAACAGAGCCACATATGGCACTATCGGTCATTAAAGCATCTATCGGCTTGAATTAGCCGGTCAAAGGAAAGGAACGTGCATGAAAATGCTGTGTCGCTGCCTGCGTAGCGGACTATTTTTCTTATCGTCCGCGATTATATTCACAGTGGAAATCAAGACCTGTGCTCAAACTTCAGGTTCCAACCCTATCCCCGTCGTCACCATCCAGGCGACCCAACCGCTGGCATCCGGTCCCGGTAAACCAGGCGTATTCACGGTGTTTCGCCAGGGCGACACGAATGAGACATTGAACGTCTTCTACAATATTGGCGGCAGCGCGTCCAACGGCGTGGACTACGCCGAAATTTCCAATTTTGTAGATATTCCCGGTGGCGCTACTTCAAACACAATCGTCATCACGCCACTATCGAGCACTTCCTCCAGCGCGGTTGCTAAAACCGTATTTCTGCAATTAGCGCCATCGCCGGAGCTGAATCCGGTCAACTTTGAAATCGGCTTTCCAACCAATGCCACTGTATATATTACCGGGCCCAATGTCACAAACCTGCCCCCATCCGTAGCCATCGTCAGCCCATCGAATGGTTCGGTCTTTTACACACCGACAAACATTTTTCTAATCGCCAAGGCCACCGATCCGGAGGGCACAGTGGCAAATGTCGAATTTTTCGCCGGTTCCACAGACCTGGGTCCCGGAACTCCACTTGTGCTTGATCCGCCTGGCGTAAACGGTGTCACCGGGCTCGTTTATGTATTGAACTGGGAGGACCCATCCCCAACCAACTACAATCTCACAGCTGTCGCCACAGAGGGCGGCGTTTCGACCATTTCTTCTCCTGTCAACATTTCCGTTCTCCAGGGGCCGCCGCCGACAAACTCGCCTCCATCCGTTCGCATCATCAGTCCGCCAAACAATTCAGTCTTTTTTGCCCCGGTGGACATTCCGATTTTTGCGTCCGTGACGCATCCTCCCGGGGCGCCAATCCCGGGCGGTTCGCCCATGGTCTCGGTGCAGTTTTTTGATAACGGAACGAACAGCCTTGGATTTGGCCGGCCCATACCGTCGCCCGTGGCGGCGGGTGGCAATTCTCCCGGCCCAATTCCGGTTCCGCCCGGTTACCCAACTAACATTTATTTCCTCATTTGGACCAACGCCCCGGAGGGCAGCAACGTTTTAACTGCAACGGCGATTATCAGCTATCTGAATCCACCCATTGCTCTGAGACTTCAGTCCGCTCCTGTGGATGTCACGGTCCCGCCCCCGCCTCCGCCGCCGCCCAATCAGCCGGCGATCGTGAATATCCTGGCCACTGACCCAGTGGCAGTTGGTGGCGCAAATTCATGGGTCTGGATGGGTGAGAGCAATTCACCGCCCACGTGGGCTGCCTGGCCATCCGCCGTCTGCAAATGCTTTACTAACTGCGGTCCCAAGACCGCCACATTTACGGTGCATCGTTTTGGCAACACCAATGATGATTTGACGGTCGATTATGACATCAGTGGCACTGCCAGCAACGGTGTGGATTATGTTGAATTGCCAGGCTATGTAACGGTGCCGGCTGGTGGACGCTCGGCCTTTATTAATATCATCCCGATTGATGATGGCCATCCGCACGTCATCAAGACCGTTATCCTCACACTGGACAAGTCCACAAATATGCCGCCCGATTACGTCGTCGGGATGCCGCCCAGGGCTGCCGCCGTAATCGTTAATCCGCCCGGCCCGTGGCCTGTGGCCAGCGCGCTGCCGGACAAATGTTTCCGGCTGTCCATGCCCGGACCTGACGGCGCATGGTTCGCCATCGAATCTTCGGCCGACCTGGTCAATTGGACGCCGATTTGCACCAACCAGGTTGTTAACGGTTCGATTGATTTTGTTGATCCGGACGCGCCGGGCTATTCGGGAAGATACTACCGGGTCGTGCCGGTGACGAGTACGCCGGGAGAATGACTTCGGCGCGCTACGAACATATAAAATTCAACGCAAAAGAAGGGGCCAAAAAGCTTCGCTGTCGGCACACTTTCCAATTATTTTCCCTGCGTGCATTTGGCCCATTTGCGGTTGCGGGATTTTCGCAATTACGCGCGGCTGGACGCGGATTTCGCGCCCGGCTTTCACCTGCTTTTGGGCGATAACGCGCAAGGCAAGACCAACATCCTCGAAGCCGTCTATCTCCTGGCCACACTTCGATCGTTTCGCGGCGTGGGCGGCGCGCAGATGATCCGGCACGGGCAACGCGGCTATTTTGCCGGCGGCAAGATCATCGGCGCGGGCGATCGCGAAATCAAAATGTTCTGGTCACCGCGCGAGCGGAATTTGTCCCTGGACGGGCAGCCCGTCAAAAAACTCTCGGATTACCTGGGCGCGCTGCGGGCGGTCGTGTTTTGCACCGAAGATTTGCAATTGGTCAAAGGGGCGGCGCGAGCGCGACGACGATTTCTGGATTTGTTGCTGGCGCAGTCCAATCCGGTTTATCTCTCCCTGCTCCAGCGCTATATGCACGCCGTGCGCGCTCGCAATGCCCTGTTGAAGCAGCGCTCGACAGACGAAGCGGCGCTCGACAGTTTCTCACAGGAAATGGTGAAGTTGGGGGACGAGATCATTCGCCTGCGCCGCGAAATGACGCCCAAATTTTCCCCGCTCGCGCGGCTGGCGTATCGCCGCATTTCGAACGACGCCGAAGAACTGCGGATCGAATATCGCCCCAGCGTGAAATCCGATTTTGCCGTGGAACTCGCCCAGTCACGCGCGCGGGAGCGGACATTTCGCGCTACTCTCATCGGCCCGCATCGGGATGATTTGCAATTGCTCCTGAATGAAAAATCGGCGGCGCAGTTTGGCAGCGAAGGCCAGAAACGCACGCTGGCCATCGCGCTCAAAATGGCTCAGGCGGAATTCCTCGGCGGCGTCCACGGGAGCGCCCCGGTGCTGCTGATCGACGACGTCATGGGCGAATTGGACGTCAAACGGCGCAGCGGCTTTCTGCCGCTGCTCGAACAGGCCCGCAAAACCAGCGGCCAGGTCTTTATGACTGCCACGGAAGAAAATTGGCCGCGCGAGTTGGGAAAAGACCTTCAAAAGTGGGAAGTCGTCAGCGGCTCGGTGAAGCGGCGCACGCTTTAACGCTTCAACTCTTCAACGCTTTAACGTAATTTTCCGTCATGCGAATTTTATCCGGCATCCAGCCCAGCGGCGCGTTGCACCTGGGCAATTATTTCGGAATGATGCGCCCGGCCATCGAACTGCAGGACAAGGGCGAGGCGCTCTATTTTATCGCCGATTATCATTCCATGACGTCGCTGTTCAACCCCGAAGAGCGGCGCAAAAACACACTGGACGTGGCGCTGGATTTTCTCGCGTGCGGGCTCGACCCGAAAAAATCCGTCTTTTTCAAGCAATCGGACGTGCCGGAAGTGACTCAACTCGCGTGGCTGTTGACCACGTTAACGCCCATGGCAATGCTGGAAAACTGCCACAGTTACAAAGATAAACTGGCGCACGGGATTTCACCAAACCACGGAATCTTTGCTTACCCCGTTTTGATGGCGGCCGACATTTTGATTTACGATTCAAATATCGTTCCGGTTGGCAAAGACCAGAAACAACACGTCGAAGTCACCCGCGACATCGCCATTAAATTCAATAACACGTATGGCGAGACATTTGTCGTTCCGAAGGAACAGATTCGCGAAGACACGGCGGTTGTGCCCGGCACCGACGGCGACAAAATGTCGAAGAGTTACGGGAACACCATAGAGATCTTCGGGGACGAAAAATCGTTACGCAAAAAAATCATGGGCATCGTCATGGACTCGCGCGCCCCGGCGGAGCCGAAGCCGGACGCGGACAAAAACCTGGCGGTCCAACTTTTAAAACTCGTTTCTCCGGACGAAGTTGGAAAAGATTTCGAAGGCCGTCTTCGTGCCGGCGGACTTGGCTACGGTGACTTGAAAAAGGCGCTATTCGAGAATTATTGGAACTATTTTGCCGACGCCCGGAAGAAACGGGCGGAACTCGCCGCCAACCTGAATTACGTGAACAAAGTGCTTGCCGATGGCGCAGCCAAAGCCCGCACCCTGGCGCAAACGGTTCTGAAACGCGCCCGGCGAAATTCGGGGTTGGAATAAATGCGACGGACCCAAAAGTTGAATCCAGCCCGTCCATTATCGTTAACGCAACACCGTAAATCAATCAACAATGTAACGCGACTTGTGATTTTGTAACACGATGTGTAACAAGGCAAGTCGTTGGTATTCAACGATGTAACAATGTAACACGATTTTCAACTTCATGTACACTGCTCACCCTCGTACCGTAGCGTGTGGAATACGCACCGATGCTGGCCCCTGCCATCACCGTTCTTGGCCTTCTATCAAACTTCAGAGTTTTTTCCCGGTCAACCGCTCGTAGGCGTCCAGGTATTTCGCCGTCGTTTTGGCAACAACATCGTCCGGAAGCTTCGGGCCGGGCGGGGTTTTGTCCCAATCGAGGGTTTCGAGATAATCGCGGACAAATTGTTTGTCGAAACTGGGCTGGCCTTTGCCGGGAGCATATTGGTCGGCGGGCCAAAATCGCGAGGAATCGGGGGTGAGCACTTCGTCGATTAAAACCAGCTTGCCAGTCGAATCATCGAGGCCAAATTCAAATTTTGTATCGGCAATGATGATTCCGCGCTTGCGGGCATAGTCACGGGCGAAATTGTATATTTTGAGGCTGGCGGAGCGGGCCTGTTCGGCGATGTCATTACCAGCGATTTTCTTTGCTTCCTCAAATGAGATGTTTTCGTCATGGCCGGACTCGGCTTTGGTCGAGGGCGTGAACAGTGGCTCGGGCAATTCATAGGATTCCTTCAAACCTCCGGGCAGTTTAATACCGCAAACGGTCTGAGTTTTTTGATATTCCTTCCAACCGCTGCCGGCGAGATAACCGCGCACGATGCACTCAATGGCGAGCGGCTGGCATTTTTTGACGATCATATAGCGCTTGCCGATTTTGCCGGCAAATGGCTGCAGATTGGCCGGCAGAGCGTCGCCCGGCTTGGAATCCAAATGATTCGCTTGAAAGGATTCCGTTTGCGCGAACCAAAAATAGGAGATCTGCGTGAGCACTTCCCCTTTGCGCGGGATACCATTAGGCATGATGACGTCGAAGGCGGAAATCCGGTCGCTGGCGACAAACAGCAGGCGTTCGCCAAGATCAAAAATTTCGCGCACCTTGCCGCTTTTGATTTTCTTGATGCCAGGCAGTTCCAGTTGAAGGACAGTTTCGTTTTGTAAATTTGCCATGAACGGATTTTATTCAACTCAAACTTCAAAATTCAAGAACCAATGGATTTATGATTTACAATTTACGGTTTACGCGTTCAAAAAAACTACCACAATTCCCAAATCTTACCTTAAAGCCCTTTCATTCTGCGCTTGCGTCCTGGAGTGCGGTGGCAAACGGAGTGCGACACCGCTTTCGATGCCGTAGCGCCATTCGAATTGGAAGTCTCACCCGATCATCTGGTGGCTCTCGCGCGTGTTAATCGAGGGCTCCGAGGCAAATAGTGCGTGAAATTCACGCGCGAAAGGTCAACTTTCACGCAAACGGGCATTTCTAGATTGCAAAACCTTTCGATTTTCGTCGGAATTGCTGCAATTTCAGGCGCGGAATAGAAGGTGCTAAAAACGATTTAGTTACCCTGATATGAGATTGCGATTACCTGGCCAAAGAGAGAGCGCGATGACAGCGTTCGAAGTGTTGGTGGTCGTTGTATGCGTTTTCTTTTTGGCGGCAATTTTATTGGCCATGTTGAGTGCGGCGCCCCGCCGCCGGAGCAGGATAAATTGCGTCAGCAATTTGAAGCAGGTCAATCTTGCATTTCGAATCTGGGAGGGTGACAACGGCAATCAATATCCAATGCGGGTTTCAGCAACCAACGGTGGTGGAATGGAACCAATTGAGATGGGAAACCCTATCGATTGCTTTCGAGCCGTATCCAATGAAATGAGTACGACGAAAATTCTCGTTTGCCCCGATGATCCGGCCCGAACTTTCGCAACCAACTTTGACGATCTCAATAGTTTGCACGTCAGTTATTTTTTGAGCGCCGATGCGAGTGAAGACCACCCTAACATGGTTTTGGATGGCGACGATAATCTCGAAATGAATGGTTCTCCTGTAAAATCCGGCTTGTTTGACCTTTCTTCGAATGCTTTAGTTGAATGGGCTCCGGGCCGTCACAGCTTTGCCTATAGGCCCCATTTTTGGTCATTCCCGAAAACGGTTTATTGGGGAAATATCGGCTTCGCCGACGGTTCAGTCGAACCAGTCGGTCCCTCGCAATTGCAGAATCAGGTTTCGTCCATGGGACAGGCCACCAATCGAATTGCGATTCCATGAAACTGATTATTTGCAAACAAAGGAACCCCGGGCTGACGCGACTGGACGTATTGGCGGCGGTCCTGCTGACGATTGTTTTGTTTGCGCTCCTTTTCTCAATGGCTCCGCCTGATCGAC
>DASXFM010000141.1:0-5124 GCA_036489615.1 Verrucomicrobiia bacterium
GAACATGGGAATGCGCAACCAGCGGTCACGATGGCCATCGAGCAGGGATTTGGGAAGACCCGCGGTTTCGCGTCCAAATATAAGGAAATCATCCGCGGAAAACCGGGCCTGGGTATATACTTGTGGCCCGCCGGATTCGACAAGCCAGAGGCGCGCACCCGCCGGAAGCTGTGATTCGAAGGTTTTCCAGTTGGGCCAGCGATGCCATTCGACGTGTTGCCAATAGTCCATGCCGGCGCGCTTAAGCTGCGCATCGTCAAGCTTGAACCCGAACGGTTCGATCAGGTGCAGGACCGTCCGCGTGGCCGCGCACAGACGGGCCACATTGCCCGTGTTGGGCGGAATTTCGGGCTCCAGAAGAACAATATTCATTTGGACCACTGTGGAAGAATGCCCTCTGACAAAACATCATTGAACGATTCCCAACCGTCGGCGAAGCCGCTAAATGAAAGCCCTGTAAGGGCGGACGATAGTAGCCCAGGGCAAGCGAGTCTGGGAGCGTCGCCCTGGGTAAAGCGCCTCCAAACCTCAGCCGCCATTTGCGAAGCGGCGCAATAGCGCGAATCTGATCTGCGGCTCCGTTCCACTTCTGCCGCGCCAAAGCACGGAGCTCTATATAAAAAGTTCATCGCAATCGCCTCTTAATAAAACACCTTCCAAAGAACCAGCCCATGCGCGGGCGCCGACATTCCCGCCACTCGACGATCTTTTTGCGCCAGCATGGTCCGGATTTGCGCCGCCGAAAACTTTCCCATGCCCGCCTGGACGATGGTTCCAACCATCCCCCGGCACATTTTGTAGAGGAAACCATCGCCTTCGATGATCACGGTGATTTGCGGTCCGGACTTCTTTACCTCGCACCGCGAGATGGTGCGCACCGTATTTTCCTTTTTGTAACCCGGGTTTGCCGCGAAAGACTGAAAATCGTGTTTGCCGGCGAACGACTTGGCCGCCGCGCGCATTTGCGCTACGTCGAGCTTAACAGGAACGTGCCAGGCGGCGCGGCGCAGCAGCGGATTCATGGCGAAATGATTCCAGATGAAATAACGATACTGTTTGCCGGCGGCATCGAATCGGGCGTGAAATTTTTCCGGCACTTGGACGGCGGACAGTACCCGAATGTCATCCGGGAGCCAGGCATTGATTGCCAGCGGCAGCTTGAGCACGGTCATTTTCGGCTCCTCAGACGAAATTTCAAAATGAGCGGCCATGCCGACGGCATGAACGCCGGCGTCTGTGCGACTGGAACCGTGCAGCGCGGGTTTGCTCGGGAACAATTTTGCCAGGGCGTTTTCAAGGATGTGCTGGACGCCGGTGCCGGTCTTTTGCGTTTGCCAGCCGTCATAGTTGGCGCCGTCGTACGCGATGATGAGCTTGAATTTCATCCAATAGAAATCATTGTCATTCTCATCCTCAAAGAACTTCAACCCACAAATCTGCAGCCTCTCCTGATATTTTATTATATACCCGCATCCAAATAACTCTGCAATAACAGCGCGGCGGCCATTTTATCGACCTTGTCTTTCCGCTTATCGCGCCGGACACGGCCTTGAATCATCATTTTGTTCGCCTGCAGGGTGGTCAACCGCTCATCCCGCATCTCGATCGGAACCATGATGGCGGCTTTGAGCGCAGCGGCGAAGGCTTCGGCTTTTTGGGCCGCGGGACCCAGGGTGCCGTTCATGTTGCGCGGCAGGCCGATCAGCACGAGGTCCACTTCCTTTTCGATGAGCAATTGCTTGAGCCGGTCGAGAAAACCGGCAAACGGTTCGGCAGGAATCCATTCGAGCGGCTGGGCGATGGTTTTGGTCTCATCGCTCACCGCCACGCCGACACGTTTGGTCCCGGGATCAAGGGCGAGAATACGCACGGGGAGAATTAAAAATTAAAAACGAAAAATTAAAAAGGAAAAAGGAGAGCCCCGTCGCAAGGCGATTGACATTTCATTTTGTATGGTGACATTGCGGTGGATGAAAGCCGCGTTTATCAACGAACATGGAGGGCCGGAGAAAATCATTTACGGCGATTTGCCCGAACCGAAAGCCGGCCCAAGCCAGTATCTCGTCAAGGTCAAGGCTGTGGATGTGAATCCGGTGGACCTTTACATCCGAAGCGGCGCGGTGCCGACGAAAATGAATTTTCCGTATATCCTGGGCCGGGACCTCGCCGGAGAAATAGCGCGGCAGGGCCGAACGCAAAGCGTTTCAAGGTCGGCGACCGTGTTTGGTGCATCGGCCAGGGCTGGGACGGTCGGCCCGGGACGTTTTCCGAATTCGCCGCTGTGGATGAAAGCTGGCTGAACCCGATTCCCAATGGCGTGAGCGACGAAGCTATCGCCGCCATTTCTTTGGTTGGCATTACGGCGCATGTTGGCCTTATGGTCAAAGCCAGGGTGAAAGCGGGAGAAATTTTATTTGTGAACGGCGGCACCGGCGGCGTTGGCTCCTGCGTGGTGCAAATGGCGAAGACCCTCGGAGCACGCGTGGCGACCACAGCCGGCAGCGACGATAAAGTGGCCCGGGCACGGGAGTTGGGTGCGGATTGCGCCATCAATTACAAAACGCAGAATGTCGCTGAGGCGGTGAAGAATTTTGCGCCGGACGGAGTCCAGGTATGGTGGGAGATCGTGCGCGAGCCGGATTTTGATAAGGCCATTTCCCTGCTTGCGCCGCATGGACGAATGATCGTCATGGCCGGACGCGACGCGCGTCCGCATTTTCCAGTCGGCCCGTTTTACTCAAAGAACTGTTCGTTGTTCGGCTTCATCATTTTGAATTGCATGTCCGAGCAATTGCAGGCCGCGGCGGAGGACATTAATCGTTGGATGGCAGATGGAAAACTGAAGGCGCAGATCGACCGGGTGCTGCCGCTGTCACAAGCAGCGGAAGCGCATCGGCTTCAGGAGGAGAGCACGATAAGAAGGACAGGTGCGCTTGCGGGAAAGATTGTGCTGAAACCTTGAGCGAGGCAACTGTTGAGTTGGAACGCCCCCTTTTAATACGTTTTGCAGCATGAGCGCTATTTGTTTTCGTCTGTACTCATTGATTCGTGTTTACAGGTTCATCCTTATAAATTATGCGAACTTGTAGAGGGAAAAAATTAGTTGCGATCAGAGATACCAAACTGTTTTTGGCAGATCGAGGCAAGCCATACGCCAAAACAATTACACTCGGAGGATCGGGGAAGTATGAAACATAAGCATTTGTGAAGCGATTGTCTTCGTTCTTACGCGCCTCAAACCGCATGATGCCCTTTTCAAATTCAGCGGCAGTGTGGATTCGCTTGATTTTCACCCCGACACCAAAAGCAATTAAGATGAGAACGACGCCGAAGACAAAATATCGGATCGTGGAAATCTGATTTTTCATAAGTTAGTCAATCTACTTTATTCTCAAACAGCGCCAAATTGATGTTCTCATAATGCGGCAGTAATCCGGGGACAATGCCAAGTTGTCGATTTCTGATGTGTCGAAAGCCGCATGCGATATAGTAATTTAAGAGCCGTGGATTGTCTGCCCAGGTATCCATTCTGATGAACTTTCGCCCGGCGTCGGCTGCGAATCCATAGGCCCAGGCGAGAATCGATGCAGCCAGGTTCTTTCCTTTGCACATCGGGTTGGCGCACATCCGATGAATGTAAATGGCGTTTCCACGCTCTTGCTCCTCCCAAATCAACTCATCCGTAAGAGCCAATGAGAAAAAACCGGCCAGGATGTTATCCGGCAGGAAAACGGAGAAATGAAGTCCTAACCGGATTTCAGTCTCTATCGTCTCCGCAGGATAGGATGGCCAAAGCGGCAATCCGGCCGCGTTCTGGAATGCCAACGCGGCGTTCCAGAATTCGCGAAATTCAATTTCTGAGGATGAGACGCTGCCAACTATTTTCATGCTGATACCTGACGCCCATTCAGATGCCTTTACAAGCCCGCTCCGGTCAAGGCAAGATTCCACCGAGAATTCCCAGACGACGACGATATTGGCGAACGACGTTATCGCAAATAACAAATTTGATGTGGCTCTGGCAGTCCCGAAAACTTTTATCATGACGAAAACAAACCCGATCCGATTGTCCGCGGTGCTCCTGAGCGTGTCGCTCATTGGCGCAGTGGCGCAAACCAACTCCCTGCAACTGCCGCCAATTGCTGAAGGGCCATTTCAGCCGACATGGCAATCACTTTCCACACAGTATCACACGCCTGAATGGTTTCGCGACGCGAAGTTCGGCATCTGGGCGCACTGGGGACCGCAATGCGAACCTGAGCATGGCGATTGGTACGCCCGCCGCATGTATATGCAGGGCGACGGCGATTACAAATCTCACCTGAGAGAATATGGCCACCCGTCCACCAACGGTTTTAAGGATGTCATCCATGATTGGAAGGCGGCGGATTTCAACCCCGACAAGCTGTTGAAATTCTACAAGGAAAATGGCGCGAAATATTTTATGGCGCTCGCCGTGCACCACGACAACTTTGACCTGTGGAACTCGACGTATCAGCCGTGGAATTCCGTCAACATCGGGCCGCATCAGGATTTGATCGGTGGCTGGGCGGCAGCAGCGCGTAAGAATGGCCTGCATTTCGCCGTGAGCGTCCACGCCTCCCACGCATGGTCATGGTATGAGGTGGCCCAGGGCGCAGACACGAAAGGTCCTCTTGCCGGTGTGCCCTACGACGGCAAACTCACCACGGCGGATGGCAAAGGCAAATGGTGGGACGGCCTGGACCCGCAGGACCTCTACGCGCAGAACCATAAGCCGGGCAAAGACCTGGTTTGGGACTGGGACCCAACACAAGGCAGCAGTGTCCCCGACGCGGCTTATATGGAAAAATATTTCGAGCGCGTGAAACAACTTTGGGATGATTACCGTCCGGATATGATTTATTTCGATGACGATGTGCTGCCCTTTAACGGCGTCACCGACGAGATTGGACTCAAGCTGGCCGCGCATTTTTACAACACGAGCATCCAATGGCATCATGGCCAAAATGAAGCGGTGATGACCGACAAGCATCTGAACCAAATGGAATGCCAGGCGGAAGTTTATGATATCGAACGCGGCAAAGCGGACGGCATTTTGCCGCAACCGTGGGAGACGGACACCTGCATCGGCTCGTGGCATTA
>DASXFM010000148.1:0-14394 GCA_036489615.1 Verrucomicrobiia bacterium
GCCAGCCATTTCGAGGCGTGGCTCCAATTATGGCGTTTTAATTGCGGCGCACACCTGTCGCCCAACGAGGCGCGGGAAATGATTTCCCTGGCGCAGGAAATTGGGGCAAGACTCAAAGGTATTCTCGCCTCGGCGTCTGTATTCAGCCGGCCGTTGTGATTTTAAGCGCCTGATTTTTGAAAAATACCGGCCGCACGAAGGCCGCGAAAAACGTTTCCCCATTTCCCCTTCGCGTTCTTCAAGCGAAAATCCGGCTTTTTCTACTCTGAAACGCTGGACGGAGGCGATTTGACAAATATCGTAGTACGATATATTTTTGAGAAGGCAAGCGGGTTATGGATATTAAAACCGTCATGGAAAAATCGGGCGCTTACGTAGTCAGCGAGCGCCGTCGCTACGAACACGGCTTTCCGGAGCGTCCGCAACTGACAAAACCGGCCGTCGCCATTTCGTATAAGATTGGCACAGGGACGCCGGAAGTAGCGGAGGGGTTGTTGCGGGCATTCCAGAAGACCGACGATCCGGGCAGCGAAACCTGGGAAATCTTTAACCATCAATTGGTTGAAAAAGCCCTCCACGAACAACGCTGGCCCAAGAAACTGGCGGAGAGCATCAAGGAGGAAAAGCGATTCTTTATCGATGAATGGGTCGACGATTTACTTAGTCTTCGCCCGCCGTCCTGGGTGCTGATGCCGCAGGTAATTGAAACGACCCGGAAACTCGCCATGACGGGCCATGCCATTTTAGTCGGTCATGGCACGACTTTTGTAACCGCGGATTTACCGAACGTCTTTCATATCCGGCTGACCGGTTCAGTTGCCAAACGGATTGAGCGCGTGCAAATGTCCCGAGGTTTAACCCATGAAGATGCGGGCAAACTTGTCAAAACAGAAGATCACAAACGGGATAAATTCGTCAGAGCACATTTTCACGTCCACCCGGACAAGGAATTGCTCCATGACGTAACCGTGAATACCGATCGCGTCTCAACCGCCGATACCGTGGCGATTCTATTCGATGCGGCGCGGCGATTTTTTTCCACTCTATAAGCCCGGCGATTCAAAAAATCGCATCACGGTATCTCCGTGTTTGAGCATCTTCACCTCGTGCCACGCTCGCGGGATTTCCAGTGTATCGCGCTTGGTATGTCCCAAAACGAACCGGCCATTTGGCGCCAGAAGCCTGGGCAGGTTCTCGTTATCGAGAAGCTTTTGCGCAAATGATTCGGAGCGCCGCCCGACGTTTTTTTCGCCGTAGGGAGGGTCCGCGAGAATCAGGTCGAACTGCGCGTTCACGGATGCCAATTGAGCAAGGGCGGTGAAAACATCCTGAGTGCGTGAATTCAAATTGGAATTCGGCAGCGCTGCGGCGTTTTGATGAATGAAACCGGCGTGCTTTTGAGATTTCTCAATACACAGGGCTGAAGCCGCGCCCCGACTTAGGGATTCGAGGCTCAGCGCGCCGCTGCCGGCAAATAATTCCAGCACCTTCGCGCCGACGACCCGTTCGCCGAGCGAATTGAAAACCGCCTGTTTGACGAGGTCGGGCGTAGGCCGGACGTTCAATCCTTTCGGGACTTTGAGCAGCCGCCGGGCTGCGTTGCCACCAGTGATGCGCATGGAGAAATTTTTAGCTTTTAGAATCCGACCTATAGGTCAGATGACCGCCAGCGTTTATTGATTAAAGATTTCGGCGAAGAAATTCTTCATGGCCTGCCAGGACCGTTTATCGGCGCTCTCATTGTATTGAGCGCCGGGCAGGTTGAGTTTGCCAACATCCGGCTGAGTGAAGGCATGGACGGCTCCGCCGTAAAAAGTAATTTGCCAGTCGACTTTGGAATCACGCATTTCTTTCTCAAATGCGTCAAGGTCCGCCGGCTTTTGGAAAGGATCGTTCGCGCCGGCCAATACCAATAACTTGCACCGGATGTTTTGACCGTCCACAGGATTCGGGGAATCCAGGCCGCCATGGAAGCTAACAACGCCATTCAGTTTTGCGCCACTACGCGCCAGTTCGATGACCGTCGTGCCTCCAAAACAATAGCCGATGGCGGCGATGCGGTCCGGGTCGACATATTGATTGCTTTTCAACTGGTCGAGGCCGGCGTTGACGCGCGCGCGCAGCAGATTGCGGTCGCCTTTGAATTTCCCGGCCAGGGCGCCGGCCTCCTGAAGGGTTTGGGGCCGGCTATCCTTGCCGTAAATGTCCGCGCAGAAGGCGACATAGCCCATTCCCGCAAGCATTTTGGCGCGCATTTTTTCGTAGTCGGTGATGCCCTGCCATTGATGGACGATGAGGACGCCGGGACGTTTGCCAGAAACGGAATCATCATAAGCCAGAAAACCTTCGAGGGCGACGCCACCCTGTTGATAATCCACAGTCTCCGTGTGGATCGCTCCTTGCACTTTCATGGCCAGTAGTAAAACAGGAATGAGAGAAAGCAAATTCTTCATGCGAAAAGCGTGATGCGTATTGCGAGTTGCGTCAAGTATTGCCGGAAGATTATTTTCCCAACGTCTGCAATTCTCGGTCCCTGGGAAAGAGCGATTTCGAGAGCGCAATCATTTGCCCGCGCATAGGGCTGAATTGGGAGGTAAAATTGATTGAGTTCGAAGCGTCATTGTCACCATCAAAAATGCCGATAATGTTACATTTGAAACAAAATGCGGCGTGAACCGCGCGGCCTCCGGTTTGAAAGTTATAGACCACGCCATAGACCGGCAGGCAGGACGTGACATCCCAAAGGTAGGACGACGGGCTTTGCAGGAGACTTTTTATTTGCTGAGCCTGATCCGCCCTAAGCGTCACCGGCGCACCCCGAATATAACTGCTCAAAAGGTCTGGATCCCCTTCAGATTTATTTTGAAGCCGTTGTACCGTTACCTGCGGTGAGTTGATCATTACGTCAAAAATCTGCTGGTCCCTGAAAACCCTTTCGATGACCTCGCGCCGGCTTGCGGGATGGAATAACCGGTATACTGCCACTGGGCGAAGGACGGCGACCGCACCAAGGACAAGCGCAATCACCAGGGCAATTCTGAGCGCAGAGGTATTTTTCATTTATCGGGCTCCGGTGCCACTAATATAGCAAACGACTGCGGAGGCCATCAAAATTTTGTGTCATTTGCCAGCTTTTGAGGCAAAATTCACAGTTTGCATGAAACCAGTTTTGGAAATTATGAATCTGAAGATTCAACGCGGCAGTGTGACGATCCTCGATGGCGTGAATTGGCGTGTGGAGCACGGCCAGCATTGGGCAATCCTCGGAGCCAATGGATCAGGAAAGACGTCGCTGTTGAGTGCGCTTACGGGCTATCTGATGCCAACCGCCGGAGAAATTGTCCTGCTGGGGAAAAAATACGGAAAAACGGATTGGCGTGAATTGCGGAAAAAAATCGGCATCGTCAGTTCGTCCGTGCGGCAGATGATGGCCGATGATGAACCCGCACTGGAAACGGTCGTCAGCGGCAAATTTGCCATGATTGATTTTTGGGGGACGTTATCGCGGGCGGACAAAAGCCGGGGTTTGAAGATTTTGCGGCAAATCGAGTGCCTGCATTTGGCGGACCGCGAATGGCGTGTGCTGTCACAAGGAGAACGCCAGCGCATTTTGATCGGGCGCGCGCTCATGGCCAAACCGCGCGTGTTGATTTTGGACGAGCCCTGCGCGGGTCTGGATCCCGCGGCGCGCGAGCATTTTCTGCAATTCCTTCAGCGATTGGGCTCGAGCCGTAATCCGCCGGCCCTGGTCCTGGTAACGCATCACGTCGAGGAAATTATGCCCGTATTTTCCCGCGCGCTAATTTTGAGAGAGGGAAGCGTGCTGGCGGCGGGGGGAAAAGTGGAAACGTTAACAGTAAAGAATTTGTCGGCGGCCTTCGGGGAAAAGCTAAAGTTGCGATTCAAAAGGGGGCGATTTGAAATGAACGTTTTGCCGACAAAACGAGTGGTGGTTTAGTGCCTTTTTCAAAAAACGGCAGCGACCTGGCCGGCGGCTCTTTGCTAACGCGGCGCTGCTACGCGAAGATCTCAACCCCTTCTCTCTTCAGCAATTTATACTTCCAATGCAGGCCGCTGGAGAAGCCACCGATCTTCTTATTGGCGGCGAGCACGCGATGGCACGGCACGAAAACGGGAATCGGATTGGCTCCACAGGCTCCGCCGACGGCGCGGACGGCTCCCGGATTGCCGATGGCCTCGGCAATTTCGCCGTAGCTTTTGGTCTTACCGGACGAAATCTTGAGCATCGCGCGCCAGACACTCTTTTGAAAGTCCGTCCCGGAAAGATCCAGCGGTGGAAACTTCACCTGCTTTTCACCGGCCAAAAGTTTTTTCAAGGCGGATTCCGTCATTCGATGCCATTCACGAATTTCGGAGGGAATGCCGTTTTCCGATTTTGCGGCCCGGGCTGAACCCTTCCGATCGGGAAAATTTAGTTCAGCAAGACCGCGCCGGGTATAGTGCGCGAAAAATTCTCCCTCACTGGTTGAAACAGAAAGCGTAAGGGTTGGTGGATTCATCGAGAGTGAAGAAAGGCGAAAAGGATGCCGAACAGGATAAACAACAAAGAAATGGTCAACCACCAGAACCGGTTTCGTGCCACGCGCTTTTCATAACGCAAAGGGCGCAAGCCGTGGACTCCACCGGCGGCGAGATAATGAACCAGGCGCGGATTGTTGGCGGTAGGACGCTTGAACAGGTCGCAAACTTTCTGAACCAGCGCCGGAAAATCGTATTTACGGACGCCCAGTTCGTTGAAACGGTCGGCCGACTCGCTTTCACCGGCGGGTTTTAGCGTTTTGATTTCCTCGAATACCGGCTCAGCCGCCGCAGCGGGTTTGGGAGCCGTCGGCGGCGGTTCGGCCTTTCGAGAAACGGTGTTGCCATGCGGAATGGCGGTCGAGCGAAGTTTCGGCGCGGGCGCGCGCTGAATCTGGGAATCCAGCTTCTTTATCTCCGCTTCAAGCGAGGAAATTTGATCGTTGAGAGAGCGAGCGCGTTCAGCAATGGGGTCGTTGAGCGCCCCTTTGTTTCCCTTTTTCTTCGCGGCCGCCATAAGACAATCAACGGCGCGAAGTCAATAAAGCGATGAGAAGGCCAATCACGCCCATGCCAACGAGCAGGAAGGGCCACGTCATCGCCAGGCCGAATTTGCAAAGTTGCCAGAAACCCAGGTTGGCAAATGGCGTCGGCGCCACGGCGGGTACCACGGGTGTTTCGGGCTTTTTGGCGCTCTCCCCGGCCAGCGCGGGAAGTTTGAGCCGGGCGGCGTTCCATTCCATACGCGCATTTTCAACCGCGGTGAGGGCGCGCGTCAGTTCCACATTGAAATTCTCCTTGCTCCATTGGTCTTCGCGGATCACTTCGACTTTTGACAGGACTTCGCGGAAATCGGCGATGGTCTTGGCCATTTGTTCGCCCTCGCGGCGGGCGTTAAACTCGGCCTCTTCGAGAAGGCCAAGGCCGCGCGTCAAGTTTTGCATGATCTCCTGGCGGCCGGTTTGAAATTCGAGCTGGCGGCGGCGAAGCTCCTCGAGCGAGGAGCGCTCGCGTTCGAGCTCCTCCTGGGCGCGCTTCAGTTCGGCGAGCTTTTGTTGCGCCTCGACAACCTTGCGGTCCACTTCTTCACGCGAGGGCGCGCGAAACTGGTCACCGGCACCGGGCGATTTGTGCGCGCGAAAATCCGTGTCAATAAATTCTGTGGCGTCGTATTCGGCTGCCATAATGCGACTTTAACGCCGTTACGCAGGTGTGTAAAGGGGATGTTTTCTTATTTACGATTTACGATTTACGATTTACAATTTACGCGACTGCCGCAGTAAGACAACGATTTTTAGATTTCCAAGGCTTGCCCCGCCAAATACGGGCCGCCTCCTTGATAGTTTTGCATAGCATCGGCAGTGGCTAAATTGCATTCTGCATTTTCGAGCGATGTTTTGAGCATCAGGCCATTGGCATGGTTTGGGCTAAAGACAGGCGGAGGCTTTTATGATTCGAAAACTTAAGAACGGCGGCTATCGGCTTTATTCACGCAAACGCCATCCCGGGACTGGAGAACGGCGAAACCTGGGCACCTTTCAGACCCTGGACGCAGCCAGACGGCACGAACGTCAGGTGCAATTCTTCAAACGTCATTGATTTCCTATGCACGCCAGAAAACAAAGCGCCAAATGGTCCGCCACGGTAACGCGGCACAGCGACGCCCTGGATTTGGAAACCGGCGTCTTTAAGATGCAAGATCCCCATAAAATCGCCCTTTCACTGAAGCGTTCAGCCATCCGGAGCCGGCGCCGCAAAGCGGGCCCGTTTCAATCCGCGATGTCTATGCTGAATTTTTATATTAATCGAGCCGGCTCAGGATTGCCGGCACGACAAAAACGCGTATTAACCGAAACCAGGGAGGAGTTGCGGCTGGTGTTTCATCGTCCAGCCCGTTCGCATTAAGATGAAGAACTATATCGAATAATCCTCAGGGAACACCTTTACGTTCTGCAATTCCACGTAAAGATGATCACCGGGATGCGGATCAAGTTCGTGAAACCGATCCTTGCTGAGTTGCGCCGTAAACGTCTCGCCGCTATCCGTGCGCTGGAGTTCCAGTTCCGCCAATGGGCCGATCACATGAAAGCGTATTACGCTTGCTGCAAACGAGGCAGGTCCCGCCGGATCGCGGGAAACATGGACGTCATAGGGACGCACAAACGCGGTGGCCACGAGCCCGTTATCGCCCTCGACGCCAGGCGCGTCAAATTTGGTTTCGCCAATCTGCACGCTGCCGTCACGAACGCGGCCTTTGAATAAATTGACGTTGCCCAAAAAATCATAAACGAAGGGCGTGGCGGGGTGATCGTAAACGTCTTCTGGCGTTCCAATCTGCTCGATCCTGCCTTCGCGGAGGATGGCGACTCGCCCGGCCACGTCGAGCGCTTCCTCCTGATCGTGGGTCACGAATAGCGTGGTCACGTGGATTTCCTCGTGCAACGTCCGGAGCCAATGACGCAGTTCCTTGCGCACTTTGGCATCGAGCGCGCCAAACGGTTCATCGAGCAACAAGACCTTGGGTTCCACCGCCAGCGCGCGTGCCAGGGCTACGCGCTGCCGCTGACCACCGGACAGCTGGGAGGGAAAACGTTTCGACAACCCTTCAAGCTGGATAAGTTTCAAGAGCTGTCCGACGCGCTCGCGGATTTCGGACTCTTTTGGCCGTTTCCAAAACGGGCGCACGCGAAGACCAAACGCAATATTCTCAAAAACTGTCAGGTGCCGGAACAGGGCATAATGCTGGAAGGCGAAACCAGCTCCGCGTTTGTGAGCCGGAAGGGAGGTGACATCGTTACCGTAGTACAAAACCTGCGCATCAGGATTGTCCGGAAATTCCAGGCCGCCGATGATGCGAAGCAATGTGGTTTTGCCGGAACCCGATGGGCCCAAAAGGGCGATGAGTTCGCCGGACTCGACTTTGAGGCTGACGTCGTCGAGAGCCGAGGTACCGCGCTCGAATTGTTTGGAGATATGGCGGACTTCGACGCTCATGACAGGGTCCCTTTGGTGGAGGCGGTTCCTTTGCGTTCCACCCATTCCTTAAGTCCAATCGTCATCAATGCAAGGAACGTCAGCACGGACGCGAGTGCGAACGCGCCGGTTTGATCATAATTCTCATAAAGCGCCTGAACCTGCAGAGTCATGGTATTCTGGCCCTCAATATGGCCGCTGACGACTGAAACCGCGCCGAATTCGCCCATGGCCCGCGCATTGCACAATATCACGCCGTAGAGCAGGCCCCATTTAATATTTGGCAGCGTCACGCGCCAGAACACTTGCCACCCGCGCGCGCCGAGTGTGCGCGCCGCTTCCTCGGCGGAGCGTCCCTGCGATTGCATCAGCGGTATCAATTCGCGGGCGACAAAGGGAAAGGTGACAAACATGGTCGCCAAAACGATCCCCGGCACGGCAAAAATAACGCGAATTCCATGATTCAAAAACCACGGCCCCAGCCAGCCCTGCCTCCCAAAGACGAGAACGTAAAGAAAACCCGCGATCACTGGCGATACACAAAACGGGATATCAATGAGTGTCGTTAAGATGTTCTTGCCGAAAAAATCGAACTTGGCGATGGCCCAGGCCGCAGCGACGCCAAATACGCAATTCAACGGCACTGAAATTCCCGCGGCGAGGCAGGTCAGTTTGATGGCGCTGAAGGCATTGGGGCTGGCCAGCGAGTGCAAATAATATCCGACGCCTTTGGAAAGCGCCTGCGCAAAAACCGCCACCAGGGGAATAACCAGGAACAGGGCCATGAATACCAGCGCGATGGCGATCAGAATCCAGCGCACAAAAGCCGGTTCGGTCGTCGGGCGCCGATGAATAACGGGTGTTGCGGGAGAGGATGTCATTATTGGAAATTACGAGCGCTCATGGTGACGGGTGCTCCACAATTGAAGCCAATTGATAGCCAGCAGCAGAAGAAAGGACACAGCCAGCATCACGACCGCGAGGGCTGTGGCTCCCGCGTAATCGAATTGCTCCAGCTTGCTCATGATGAGCACCGGAACGATTTGAGTGTGGAACGGAATATTGCTGGAAATAAACACCACTGAACCGTACTCGCCCAGGGCGCGAGCGAACGCCAGGGCAAAGCCGGTGAGAAGCGCCGGAAATATCATCGGCAGAATGATACGAAAGAACGTTTTGAACCGGTTTGCACCGAGGCTGGCCGCCGCCTCTTCGATCTCGAGGTCAAAATCCTCGAGCACCGGCTGGACGGTCCGAACCACGAACGGCAGGCCAATGAAGGTCAAAGCCACGAAGACGCCGAGCGCCGTATAGGAAATCTTGATACCGAACGGCGACAGCCAGCGGCCGATCCAACCGTTTTGGGCGTAGAGTGTAGCCAGGGTAATGCCCGCGACGGCGGTCGGCAGTGCGAAAGGCAAATCCACCAACGCGTCCATGAGCCGCTTCCCCCAAAATTCGTACCGCACCAGGACCCAAGCCACCAGCAACCCAAAAACCAAATTGACGAGCGCGGCAAAAAACGATGCTCCAAAACTCAGGCGATACGCAGCCAGGGTGACTGGCGATGCGATGGCATGCCAGAATTGCGGCCAGGTCAACCCGCCGAGTTTGGCGAAGGTGGCAGCGAGGGGAACCAGCACGATCAGGCCGAGATAAAGCAATGTGAAGCCGAGCGTTAAACGAAATCCCGGCAACACTTTTCGGTGGCGTGAGCGTGACATATTTAATTCGGACGGCGTCTCACAATATATATTTTGCTCATTAAATTCAAAACTCACCGGCTCACGCCGGCGCTATGATATTCGTTGGAATAACTTATTGTTGATAGATTTGATCAAAAGTTCCGCCATCGGCGAAATGCGTTTGCTGGGCCTTTTGCCAGCCGCCAAATTCCCCCTCGACCGTGACCAATTTCAGCGACGGAAACTGGCCGGAATATTTTGCGGCTATCTTGTCGTTGCGCGGGCGGTAAAAATTCTTTGCCGCCAGTTCCTGCCCCTCATCCGAGTACAGATACGACAGGTACGCGCGCGCGACGTCGAACGTGCCCTGTTTTTGGGCAACTTTATCCATCACGGCAACCGTGGGTTCGGCGAGGATGCTGAACGATGGAGTGATAATTTGGAATTGCCCGGAGCCATAGTTCTTAACGGCCATATGCGCTTCATTCTCCCAGGAAAGCAAAACGTCTCCGATTTGGTGCTGAACAAACGTGATGGTCGCTCCCCGGGCGCCGGAATCCAGGACCGGGACGTTTTTATAGAGCCGCTTCACAAAGTCGCGCGCCTTCGCGTCGTCGTGCCCATTTTTTTCCAGGGCATACGCGTAGGCCGCCAGAAACGCCCAGCGCGCACCCCCGGATGTCTTGGGATTGGGCGTCACAACGGAAACACCGGTTTTCACGAGGTCGTCCCAATCATGAATATTTTTTGGATTCCCCTTTCGGACCAGAAAGACGATCGTTGAGGTGTAAGGCGCGCTGTTGTCGGGAAACTGTTTTTGCCAGTCAACCGGGAGCAGTTGGGTCTGTTGCGCGATGGAGTCGATATCATACGCCAGCGCGAGCGTCACAACATCGGCATCCAGCCCGGCGATAACCAGTTGAGCCTGTTTCCCGGAGCCGCCATGCGACATGTTCACACTGACGTTATCACCGGTTTTAGCCTTCCAATATTTTGCAAAGACCTGGTTGTACTGTTGATAAAATTCGCGTGTTGCGTCATACGAAACATTGAGCAACTGAATATCGCGGGCGGAAGCCGCGGCGGCGAACAGGCAAACTGCCAGAATTAGAATTCGCATAAAATGATTCTTAGCTTTTAAAATGCCAATTGCACGCGAGTAAATAATACTTCTTCCGGCTTTTGGGTCACGAGATTTGCCGAGCCGCCATTGAACGTGGTTTGTGAAAAACTCAGGTTCGCGCGAAGATCGGCATTTAGATACCAATTTAGTCCCACCGACCATGCCTCCGCCCGGGAGGCCGAACCGGTTGCGCTGGCAAATGTCGGGAAAGCCGCGTCATCCACGTTCAACCTGGCATAGCGTCCAACGACCTGCCATGCGCCCCAGCCCCCATCGGCAATGCTGAACGGATGGCGCGGGGTGACCCCGTTATACGAATCGTTTTCCCCGGTGAGCACCCATCCGCCGGAAACTTCCCACGCTGAATTGTGTAATTGCCCCCGTACAAGCGGCGCCGGTGTTTTTTCAACACGCTGATCGGATACAGTATATTCGCCAATGAATCCCAATGGTCCCCAATAATAGCTTCCCTGCGGCGAAATCCTCCAGTGCGCGCCGTCCGGGAAGGTAGTTGTGGAATAGGTAAAAAACTTCTGCTGACCGTCGGTAGTGAAACCAGGAGTCAGTCCCGCCGCCGCGGCGTTGGTATGGTCGTATTCATAACTGCCGCTGACGCCGACTCCAAATCCTTTAAGAGGAGCAATCGCGGTTTGCTTGAATGGCGATACGAAAATGCGGCCGGCAAACGCGAGGTCATTTTCGTAATTGGCGTTAATGGTTGTGGTCGTGTAATCAGGCAGTCCGTTGAAAATGCCCCCGGCGTAATTCACCACGCCGCCGAACAAGTCACCATGTAATTCAGCGCCGAGACCGCGATACGGCACCAGGTCCGTGGCCAACGAACGCTCGTTCAGGAACGTATAGATGTCCGGTTGCAGCGACTCAAGGCCGACGGGCGGCTTGTATTTGCCAAATTGCAACTGAAGTTCCGGACTATAATGATAGTTCAAATAGGCGTCTAAAATTTGCACCGTGCTTCCGCCAAACTCCGGGGTGAAATTGTAGTCAAAGTTGTGGAAAACGGTGCCCAGATAAATGAGGCGAGCCCGGCGCACCAAAAACCCGTCGATACCCGGCGTATGCTGGTCTTGAAAAAAGGTTCGGCTGTCGACCTGCACCCATGCGTGCAAAGAAGAAACGAAATTTGAATTTGCGGAGCGGAACGTCACTCCATCCGCGCCAACCGTGAGACTCGCGGACGGTTTGGCAGCAACCTGGGGCGCTGCTTGCGCCTGTTGCGCTTCCTGCTGCCGATTCTCGAGAGCATCAACTTTCTGCTGCAATATCTGAATTTGTTGTTTCAAATCATCGATATCAGTTGCGTTATTGGTTGCCGATTGAGCCCGGGAAACCGATGCCGCGGCCAACTGCGATCCGATCAAGGTAATAACCAGCCAGTATTTGGATTTCATTGTTATGGTTTTTGGCCCTCCGGCGGTCCGGTCGGTTGATGATTGGATTGAATTAACCTCCGTTAAAACGGTCGGCGTTTAAAGTATCCGGGTTTCTGATTTTGGCAACCGAACCCGCTCGGTTTTATCAATTTGCACAACTTCCGAATCATGAATAACAATATGAACGACGCCAAAACGCAGCGACCGCACTTGCCGGTGGACAATTTCGAGCCAGGCCGGCGATTTGTCGCAGTCATCCTCAGTTTTTGGCGTCGCGCTCATAATCACTACCATTTAAGTCGTTATTTATCTCACCAAAGCAGTTATTGTCAAATTTATTTTTGATTTTTCTTATCCTGCCGTCCCTAAGCTATATTGCGAAGTCGCTATACTCGGGTTTCGCAGGCTCCGTTGGGGCGTAAAGCATTCCGGCTGCAGCAGTTGCGTTTGTCCCCGATTCAATCAGAATAAAGGCCCCGGTAACCCGATTAAAATTGTACCCGTCGAAAATGACGGGTTTGGCAGTCTTAATATGAATGACGCCGATATCGTTGATCGCTAATTGGGATGGCGCGGGTTCGGGCTCGAAACTCGCCATATTAATCCGGTTCTCCAAAGTCGTGACCACCGCCTGGACGGTTTGCGTGGAATGCTTGAGAAAATATTTCTTGTTGGCTTGCAGAGGTCGCGACTGCATCCAGCAAACACGGGCACGCAAATCTTTACTGCACCCGGGCAAATTCTCCGTTCCAACGATAATGTCGCCGCGACTGACATCAATGTCGTGCGCGAGGCAGAGCGTGACGGATTGCGGACAAAACGCTTCAGTCAGCGATCCGTCGTGCATCCAAATGTCAGAAACCGTTGTTTTGATGCCTGCGGGAAGGACCAGGACTTCCTGATTTTTCCGGATAATGCCGCCGGCGATTTGACCGCTAAGACCGCGAAAGTCGTGGAAATCAGAATCGTTCGGCCGATTGGGGCGATTGACCCATTGCACCGGGAAACGCAACGCATCCAAATTCCAATCGCTGGCAATATGAACCGTTTCCAAATGTGCCAACAACACAGGCCCCTCATACCAGGGAGACTGGTTCGATGAAAAAACGACGTTATCCCCGTGAAGGGCGCTGATGGGAATGAATTTTACATCGCGAAAAACGTCGAGCCTGGGCAGAAAGCTCTCGATTTCGTCCCGAATTTCCAGAAACCGTTCTTTGTCCCAGTTCACCAGATCCATCTTGTTGATCGCAATGACGAGGTGCGGAATTCCCAGGAGCGCGCCGATGTAAATGTGACGGCGCGTCTGCTCGATGACTCCCTGGCGCGCGTCCACCAGAACGATCGATAAATTGGCCGTGCTCGCCCCGGTAACCATGTTGCGCGTGTATTGGATGTGTCCGGGCGTATCAGCCACAATGAACCGGCGGCGCGGCGTGGCGAAGTAACGATACGCCACATCAATCGTAATCCCCTGCTCCCGTTCGGCGCGCAGGCCATCGGTGAGATTTGCCAGGTTGATTTGGCCGTCGCCGGTGATATCGGCGCTGCGTTCAAGCGCCTCGAGCTGGTCTTCCATCAGCGATTTGGAATCGTAGAGCAATCGCCCGATGAGTGTGGACTTTCCGTCGTCCACGCTGCCGCAGGTGTTGAAACGCAGGATTTCGATGGGGTGAGACATATCTCCTAAAAATAACCCGCCTTTTTGCGGTCTTCCATCGCGGCTTCGCTGGACTTATCGTCAGCACGTGAACCGCGTTCGGTCACACGTGCGGCGGCGATTTCCGCGATGATATCGTCCACGGTATCAGCAGGCGACTCGACCATACCGGTGCTGATAATGTCGCCGATGGTACGCACGCGAACGGTCAATTCCTCGACCTTTTCATTCGCGCGCGGCGGCAATAATTCCGTGACGGGCAGCCATTGGCCGTGACGGCGAACGCATTTCCGGCGGTGGCTGAAATAAATCGTGGGCACTTTCAGATTCTCTCTCTTGATATATTCCCAGATGTCCATCTCCGTCCAATTGCTCAGGGGAAACGCCCGCATGTTTTCGCCCGGATTGATTCGGGCATTGTAAAGATTCCAGATTTCGGGGCGCTGGTTTTTCGGATCCCATTGGCCAAAGCTGTCGCGAAAGCTGAAGAAGCGCTCTTTGGCGCGGGATTTCTCTTCATCGCGCCGGGCGCCTCCAATCAGGCAATCAAGACGAAATTCCTCGATCGCCCCCAGCAGCGTGGGGATCTGCAGCCGATTACGGCTGATTTCCCCAGGCGTCGGAATGGCGAGTCCTTTGGCAATCGCTTCTTCAACCGTTCGCACGATCAATTTGGCTCCCAGTTCTTTCGCGCGACTGTCGCGAAATTCGTTGAGTTCGGGGAAGTGATGACCGGTATCCACATTCACCAGGGGCATGGGAATATCCGAGGGACGAAACGCCTTTTCCGCCAATCGCAAAAGACAGATGGAATCCTTGCCGCCGGAAAACAGAATAGCCGGACGCTCGAATTCCGCGGCGACCTCGCGCATTACGTGTATCCCTTCCGTTTCCAAAAGCTGCAAATGGTCTAAATGATAATTCACTTTATAAACGAGGTGATCCTCAAATACCCGCGCCGGCGGAAACGATCGCATTGGCGCCCCAGGCGGCATGCAGGCCGCACTCCCGTTTCTCGTC
>DASXFM010000185.1:0-64593 GCA_036489615.1 Verrucomicrobiia bacterium
CGCTGAAATTGACTCTCCGTGAGTTCCATGCCACTAAGAATGCCAACTTTTCCCTAATTGTCAATTAGTGTTAACAGACCCTAGTGCAAACGGTTCCCGAACCAACGACGAGCACATTAATGGCATTGGGTCTGGCCGGGATGATGGGACGGGCGTTGCGCCGTCGCACGAAGTAAGTTTCGTTTTCGAACTTGCCCTACCGTATTAATGCGAGATTCAGATGGTGGAGCCAGACGGGGGTTACGCGTCGATGTTTTTAGCAGTAAGATCCAGAGCGGCCTCAAGAGATTGAATGCGGACGGGCTTGGTGAGGTGGGCGTCAAACCCGGCATTCTCGCTACGAGCAACATCGTGTTCCATCCCGTACCCAGTTAAAGCAATCCCGCGAAGGTGATTTTTTTTGCCGAGTTCGTTCATCAAATCGTAGCCATTGCCATCGGGCAAGCCGATGTCGGTAATGAGCAAATCGAAGCTTCGACTACCCGCCAAAGCGCGCGCTTCGGCAACGGTGGCGGCAGCGGCAACTTCATAACGACGGCGCGCCAGCAGACCAGCGAGGGTCGTGCGGGTGGGCTCGTGGTCTTCGACCAACAAAATGCGGATGCTTTTGGCGCCTGGACCAGCGGAAACGCTTTGCGGTGGTTTGGTCATAGCCAGATCTCCATTAGCTTCGGCCGCGGCGGCCAGGGGCAATTCCACCGTAAAGGTCGAGCCCTGGTCGCGGCCAGCGCTGGAAGCAACAATTTTCCCGGAGTGTAGTTCGGTAAGTTTTTGAGAAATGCTCAGGCCGAGACCCAGGCCGCCAAAGCGGTGGCCGTTGCCAGCAGCGTGATCGCCTTGCGAAAAGGCGGTGAAGATACCGGCGAGCTCCTCCGGCGTCATCCCGATGCCCGTGTCAGAAATCTTCACGAGAATCTTGTTATCGCTGGAAGTAGTTTCGACAATGATTTGCCCGGCATTGGGCGTAAATTTTACGGAGTTTTTCAAAAGGTTCCAAAAGATTTGCTGGAGCCGAACGGCATCGGCATAGACGGTGTGATGAGCCGCTTTTAAACGCAGGTCGAGGCCAATCTGTTTTTGGTTCATCTCTTCGCGTACCTGGGCAATGGCATCCTGCAAAGTGGAGCGAAGATTAATGGAATTCTTTTCAAGGATGATTTTGCCGCGCGCGATGCGGGTCAAATCCAACAGGTCATCAATCAGCCGCGCCTCCATCTCAACGTTCTTGCGGATGGTGTTAAAATCCGTCCGGATACGGGGCGGCAAATCGCGGTTGTTCATGGCATCGCTGGCGAGCAATAAAACGGGGTTCAAGGGCGTGCGCAACTCATGCGAGAGCGTGGCAAGAAAATCGTCTTTGGCGCGCGAAGCGGCAAGCAACTCAGTGTGGGCGCGCTTCAACTGGTGCAGGACATGTTCGCGTTCGATAGCGAAGGCGATTTGCGAGGCGATAGTCTGAGCCGGGCGCAGTTCATCAAGGGTAAATTGATGCGGTTCGCTGAAATAAAGCATGAATTTCCCGAGCAGGCGGTTTTCGTAGGTGACGGGAATAAAAGCCAATGAGCGGATCCCTTCTGCTTCAACCACTTTCTTCAAACTGTCATCTAAATGGGCTTCAGTAAGATCATCAATCATGACGGGCTGAGGGACTTCTCCTGGTTTCCAGGGTGAATGGCCTTCGACGGCACGACGGTAGCCTTCGGAAATGCCGCGCCAGGATTTAAAACGCATGACTCCATCGGCATCTGACAAAAGGATCGAAGCACGGTCGGTATTCTGGCATTGAACAATGGTTTCGAGAGCAACATCGCAAATTTTATCCAACGTAGGAGCGGCGTTGACGGTGGCCACCAGTTCAAACAGTGCGCGCTGCTGGCGCTCGGTGCGCTTGCGGCCGGTGATGTTGCGGGCAATTTTTGAGGCGCCAATGATTTTCTCACTGGCATCTTTGATGGGGGAAATGGTCAGCGAGACATCAATCAGGGTTCCATCTTTGCATTGGCGAATGGTTTCGAAGTGCTTGACTTGTTCACCACGACGGATACGGGCAAGAATATCGACCTCTTCCGTCTGAAGGTTGGCCGGGATCAACGTCATGATGGATTTGCCGATAATCTCAGAGGCTTTGTATTTGAAAATGCGTTCAGCGCCCTGGTTCCAGCTATTGATGATGCCATTAATATCTTTGCCGACGATGGCGTCATCTGAAGATTCGACGATAGCCGCAAGACGCTGAGTAACGAGTTGCGCCAGATTGCGATCGGTGACATCCAGGAGCATGTTGAGCGCGCCGGTGATCTTTCCGGAGACGTCGCGAATGAGAGTAGGATAAGGCAAAACGTTGCGGCGTTCGCCATTCGAGCGTTCAATGATCAGTTCCTGGCCACGGACGGGCTCGCCGGTTTTTAACGTGACAGCCATGGGGCTATCAGATCCCTGTACTTCAGTTCCGTCCGGGGTATAGGCTTTAAAGATGCCACTCCACTGGTCTTTTCCGATTTCCGGACGGCGTCCCCATAATTCAGCCGCCGCATCGTTGTAAAGGGTGACATAACCCTGGGCATCAGTAGTGTAAATGGCCACGGGCAAATTGCGGACGACCTGCTTGTAGCGCTCTTCACTGAGGCCCAATTCAGCAGTGCGTTCCTGGACACGCATTTCGAGGTCGTTATTAGCCTGTCGCAAGGCTTCTTCGGCATTCTTACGGTGGACAACTTCTTTTTCTAAAGCCTGGTTAGCGGCCGTCAACGCGCGGGCAATACGAAACAAATCCACGAAGGCACCGACTTTGGATTTGAGGATTTCCGGATTGATGGGCTTGGTCAGATAGTCCACGGCACCGGCGCCGTAACCCATAATGATGTCCTTTTCATCAAGGAAAAAAGCCGTAAGGAAAATAATAGGAATGTGCTGGTTGCGTTTACGGGTCTTAATCTGCCGGGCCAGTTCAAGACCACTCATGTCCGGCATCTGGATATCCAAAACGATACAGGCGAATTCCTTGTTCAGGAGGGCGAGCAACGCTTCCTCGGCGCGTAGAGCGCGGACAAGATTCACCCCGGGCATGGTCTCAAGGATGCTCTCCAGCGCGTCAAGATTCCGGCTTTCGTCGTCCACGAGCAAAACGTTGACCGGTTCAAGGCCCGGTTTTGTTTCAACATTTTTTTCAGAGGTAGCTGATTCCATATGAAAAATCGGTCAACGGGTCGAAACTGAGAAAAGAAAAAGCGGCCAGCCTCGCTTACCGGTGCATGGCGAGGCGGCGGAAAAGCATCCCACCCCCACGCGCACCGAGGGCAGGAAGGACGGTCCCCACGAAATTTCTGGAAATAATTTCATCATCAGCGATAAAGCCAAACACGCAACAGAGAAACAAGCTGGTCAGTATTCACGGGTTTGGCAATATAATCCGAAGCGCCGGCTTCCAGGCACTTCTCACGGTCACCTTTCATAGCCTTGGCGGTCAGCGCAAGGATGGGCAAAGCGCGGAACTCAGGGTTCTTGCGAATCTCACGCAGAGTCTCATAGCCGTCCATTTCCGGCATCATGATGTCCATCAGCACGACACTTAAATCGGGCGTACTTTGGATAATCTCAATAGCCTGACGGCCGTTCGTCGCGCTCAAGACATTCATATCGTGATTTTCCAGAACAGTCGTCAGGGCGAAGATGTTGCGCGCGTCGTCGTCAACGACCAGCGCTTTGCGGCCACGCAACGCCTCATTGGAATTGTGCAGGCGGGCCAGCATTTCACGCTTGGCCTCAGGCAAATTCGCCACGACCCGATGCAGGAACAGAGCGGTTTCATCGAACAATCGGTCTGGTGACTGGACGTCCTTGATGACAATGCTCTTGGCGAGAGTGCGAAGTTGTTTTTCTTCCTCGGCTTCCAATTCCTTCCCGGTAAAAACAACGACGGGAACCTCGCGCAAAGCCGGTTCAGCCTGCATCTTTTCCAAGAGGGTATAGCCGCTCATGTCCGGCAGGCGCAAGTCCAGCACGCAGCAATCAAACTGATTATCCATCAATTTTTGAAAGGCTTCAGTGCCAGTGCCAACGGTTTCGATCTGGATGTCGTCGTGCGAGAGCAACTCAACGACGCTATCGCGCTCGGTTTGGTTGTCTTCAACTATGAGCAAGCGTTTTGTGCGCGGGGCCACGAACGTTTTGATACGTTCAAAGCATTGCTCCAGGCCTTCGGTGGTGGCTGGTTTAATGGTGTAAGAGAACGCGCCGTGGGAGAGACCGTGCTGGCGTTCTTCTTCAATCGAGATGATTTGAACCGGAATATGCCGGGTAGCGGGGTCCAATTTCAAATTATTCAGCACCGTCCAACCGAGCATGTCCGGCAGGAAGATGTCGAGGGTAATGGCGGTGGGCATAAACTGGCGAGCCAGGGCGATGGCTGCGTGACCACGCGTTGCGGAAAGCACTTTGAAGCCTTTGTCACGCGCCAAACCAACCAGAACGCGCGCGTAATGCGGGTCGTCCTCGACAATCAGCAGGGTACTGTCACCAGGCTGGATGGAATCACGGTCGTCGGGAATATTTTCCTCACGCGGCGCAGGCAGGACCACAGGCTGTGACTCGGATTGGCGGGAGATCTTGGCGGTACCGCCGGTATAGGTGAGCGGGAGGTATAGCGTGAACGAGCTGCCCTGCCCCGGAGCGCTGATCAGCTTGATTTCACCGCCGAGCAAAGTGGCCAGTTCGCGCGAGATAGCCAGACCCAAGCCGGTACCACCGTATTTGCGGCTCGTGCCGGCATCGGCTTGCTGGAAGGCTTCGAAGATGAGTTTCTGTTTTTCAGGGGCGATACCGATACCCGTGTCTTTGATTTCAAAAGCAACGACGTTTTGCGTCTTACTCAGGATTTTGTGATCGACACTCCAGCCGGAAACGGAGGGGGCGACGTGAATGGTGACGTGGCCATGGGCGGTGAACTTAAACGCGTTTGACAAAAGGTTTTTCAAAATTTGCTGCAGGCGTTTGGGATCGGTGGTCAGCGCGCGAGGCAGGCTTTGATCGAACTCGATGTTGAAGGGAACGTTTTTGCTTTCCGCAATGTGGCGGAAATTGCGTTCAACGGAATCCTTAAGCGAAGCAAAGCCGACTTCTTCGGCTTCCACAGTGACCGTGCCGGATTCGATTTTCGACAAATCAAGGATGTCGGTGATGAGGTTCAGCAGGTCGGAACCGGAGGAATAAATATTGCGCGCGAACTCCACCTGTTTACCCGACAGATTACCGCCACCATTTTCGGCCAATTGCTGGCCGAGAATGAGGATGGAATTGAGTGGGGTGCGCAATTCGTGGGACATGTTCGCCAAAAATTCGGATTTGTATTTGGACGTTAGCGCAAGTTCGGCGGCTTTTTCTTCGAGCGCGCGGCGAGCCTGCTCGACTTCGCGGCTCTTGCGTTCCACTTCGACGTTCTGTTCGGCCAACTGCCGCGCCTTTTGCGCCAGCTCTTCGTTCGTCTGCTGCAATTCTTTTTGTTGCGATTGCAATTCAACGGTGAGCTGCTGGGATTGTTGCAGGAGGTTTTCGGTACGCATTGTGGCTTCAATGGTGTTAAGTACGACGCCAATGGACTGCGTTAATTGCTCCAGGAAGGTCAAGTGTGTCACGCTGAAGGGCGTGAGCGAGGCCAGTTCAATAACAGCCTTGGTCTGGCCTTCAAAGAGCACCGGCAGCACGACGATACTCCCGGGGCGCGCTTCGGTAAGACTGGAGGCGATGCGAGTGAAATCCGATTTAACGCCGGTCAAAAGAATGCGTTCTTTCTCGAGGGCGCACTGGCCGACGAGTCCTTCTCCCACAAGAATACGCTGCTGCTGTTCCGGACGTGTCGCATACCCGGACAGAAGGCGCAGCATCCATTTGTTATCGTCGCCCATTTCCATTTGGTAAATCGCACCCTGCTGAGCACCGACGAGGGGGGCCAATTCAGAAAGCAACATGCGTCCGACCGTGAACAAGTCGCGTTGTCCCTGCAACATGCCGGTGAATTTGGCGATGTTCGTCTTAAGCCAGCCCTGCTCCTGGTTACGTTCCGTGGTGACGCGCAGGTTATCAATCATCGTATTGATGTTGTCTTTGAGTTCGGCCACTTCACCGCGCGCTTCCACCGTAATGGACCGGGTCAAGTCACCCTTGGTCACCGCAGTGGACACTTCGGCGATGGCGCGCACCTGAGTCGTCAGGTTGGCCGCGAGCAGATTGACGTTACCCGTCAAGTCCTTCCAGGTACCGGCGGCGCCGGGCACGTTGGCTTGTCCACCCAACCGGCCTTCCACGCCTACCTCCCTGGCGACGTTAGTGACCTGTTCGGCGAAAATAGCCAACGTATCGGTCATGTTATTAATGGTTTCGGCCAAGGCGGCGACTTCGCCTTTGGCTTCCACGGTCAGCTTTTGCCGTAAATTTCCGTTGGCGACGGCGGTCACCACTTTGACGATGCCACGCACCTGGTCGGTGAGGTTGGCCGCCATGAAGTTAACGCTGTCGGTCAAATCTTTCCATGTGCCACCCACGCCGGGCACCTGGGCCTGACCACCGAGTTTGCCTTCGGTACCGACTTCACGAGCAACGCGCGTCACTTCAGCGGCGAAAGCGTTGAGTTGGTCCACCATCGTATTGATGGTGTTTTTCAATTCGAGAATTTCGCCCTTCACGTCCACTGTAATCTTACGGGACAAGTCACCACGGGCTACGGCGGTGGTCACTTCGGCGACGTTACGGACCTGGGCAGTGAGGTTGGCCGCCATGGCGTTGACGGAGTCAGTCAAGTCTTTCCACGTACCGGCGACACCAGGCACCACGGCTTGCACACCGAGGCGTCCTTCGGTACCGACTTCGCGCGCCACGCGCGTCACTTCAGAAGCGAAGGAGCGCAATTGCTCAACCATCGTGTTAATGGTTTCCTTGAGCTGCAAAATTTCACCGCGCACGTCCACGGTGATTTTGCGCGAAAGGTCGCCGTTGGCCACGGCGATGGTCACTTCGGCGATGTTACGCACCTGGCCAGTAAGGTTGGAGGCCATGGAATTGACGTTGTCGGTCAAATCCTTCCACGTACCGGCAACACCCGTCACGATAGCTTGACCACCGAGTTTGCCTTCGGTACCGACTTCACGCGCCACGCGGCTGACTTCGGAGGCGAAGGCGTTGAGCTGGTCCACCATCGTATTGATGGTGTTTTTCAATTCGAGAATTTCGCCCTTCACGTCCACGGTAATCTTGCGGGACAAGTCACCACGAGCCACGGCGGTGGTCACTTCGGCGATGTTACGCACCTGACCGGTGAGGTTGTTGGCCATGGAATTGACGTTGTCGGTCAAATCTTTCCACGTACCGGCGACACCGGGCACGACGGCCTGACCGCCGAGTTTACCTTCGGTACCGACTTCGCGCGCGACACGGCTGACTTCGGAGGCAAACCCGTTCAACTGGTCCACCATGACGTTAATGGTGTTCTTCAATTCCAAAATTTCACCACGCACGTCCACCGTGATCTTGCGGGACAAGTCACCACGAGCAACGGCGGTCGTCACTTCGGCGATGTTACGCACCTGACCGGTAAGGTTGTTGGCCATGAAGTTGACGTTGTCGGTCAAGTCCTTCCACGTACCGGCCACGCCGGTCACAACAGCCTGGCCACCGAGACGTCCGTCCGTACCCACTTCTCGCGCCACGCGGCTGACTTCGGAGGCGAAGGCGTTGAGCTGGTCCACCATCGTGTTGATGGTGTTTTTCAAATCGAGAATTTCGCCTTTCACGTCCACCGTAATCTTACGGGACAAGTCGCCTTTGGCGACAGCGGTGGTCACGTCGGCGATGTTACGCACCTGGCCAGTCAAGTTAGCCGCCATTAGATTCACGTTATCCGTTAGATCTTTCCACGTACCGGCGACGCCGCGGACTTGCGCCTGGCCGCCGAGTTTGCCTTCGGTACCGACTTCGCGCGCGACACGGGTCACTTCGGAGGCGAAACCGTTCAATTGGTCCACCATCGTGTTAATGGTGTTCTTGAGCTGGAGAATTTCGCCCTTCACGTCCACCGTAATCTTGCGGGACAAGTCGCCTTTGGCCACGGCGGTCGCCACTTCGGCGATATTACGCACCTGCGAAGTTAGGTTAGAGGCCATGGAATTAACATTATCCGTCAAGTCCTTCCAAGTACCAGCGACACCGCGGACTTCGGCCTGGCCACCGAGGTTGCCTTCAGTACCGACTTCGCGCGCCACGCGCGTCACTTCGGAGGCGAAACCGTTCAACTGGTCCACCATCGTATTAATGGTGTTTTTCAATTCGAGAATTTCACCTTTCACGTCCACGGTGATCTTGCGGGACAAGTCGCCTTTGGCGACAGCGGTCGTCACTTCGGCGATGTTACGGACCTGCGCGGTGAGGTTCGTGGCCATGGCGTTGACGGAGTCGGTCAAGTCCTTCCACGTACCAGCGACGCCGGGCACTTCCGCCTGGCCACCGAGGATGCCTTCAGTACCGACTTCGCGGGCCACGCGCGTCACTTCGGCAGCGAAGCCGTTCAATTGGTCCACCATCGTATTGACGGTATTTTTTAATTCGAGAATTTCGCCTTTCACGTCCACCGTGATCTTGCGGGACAAGTCGCCTTTGGCCACGGCAGTGGTCACTTCGGCAATGTTACGAACTTGCGAGGTAAGATTGGAGGCCATGGAATTGACGTTGTCGGTCAAATCTTTCCAGGTACCGGCGACACCGGGCACAGCGGCCTGGCCACCGAGTTTGCCTTCGGTGCCGACTTCGCGGGCCACGCGCGTCACTTCAGAAGCGAAGGCGTTCAGTTGGTCCACCATAACGTTGATGGTGTCTTTGAGCTCGAGGATTTCACCCTTCACGTCCACCGTGATTTTGCGGGATAAGTCGCCTTTGGCGACGGCGGTCGTCACCTGCGCGATGTTACGTACTTGCGCGGTGAGGTTGGAGGCCATGGAATTGACGTTGTCGGTCAAATCCTTCCAAGTGCCGGCGACACCGGGCACGAAGGCCTGACCGCCGAGTTTGCCTTCAGTGCCGACTTCGCGCGCGACGCGCGTCACTTCGGAGGCAAACGAACGCAATTGTTCGACCATCGTATTGATGGCTTCTTTGAGCTGGAGAATTTCACCACGAACGTCCACGGTGATTTTCTTGGAAAGGTCACCGTTGGCCACGGCGATAGTCACGTCGGCAATATTACGAACTTGGGCGGTGAGGTTACCGGCCATTTGGTTCACGGACTCGGTCAATTCGCGCCATACACCGGAAACCTTTTTCACCTGCGCCTGGCCACCGAGTTTGCCTTCGATACCGACTTCGCGGGCCACGCGAATCACTTCCACGGAGAAGCTGGCAAGCTGCTCCACCATGCCGTTGACCAGCTTGGCGGTGCGGAGATATTCGCCTTGAAGCGGCTGGCCGGAAATTTCCGAAGATACGGACTGGGACAAATCGCCTTTGGCGACAGCGCCGATAACGCGGCCCATTTCCAGCGTGGGCCGGGAGAGATCATCCACGAGGGTATTGACGGCTTCGGTGGCATCAGACCAACCACCGATAGCATCACCCACCGACATGCGTTCGTTGAATTTTCCTTTGCGACCGACTTCATTGCGCAGGCGGCCCAGGGAATTACCAAAACGCTCCACGCGTCCGACGACCTCGTTAAAAGCATCAGCAATCTTTCCGTCCAAGCCAGTCAGGTCACCGGGCATGCGGGTAGAAAAATCGCCGGATTTTAGGGCGATCAAGGTGGCCAGCAATTGGCGTTTAAAAAGATCTTCGGCGGCGTCCACGCCGTTGGCGTTGCGCCCCCCACTGGCGTTGGTATTTCCGTTCGCACGAGGGGTAGCTAAGGCGGCATCTTCTTTCATGATAAAATGATTCTTCGTTGCTAAAATTTATTTAACCCGTTACGTGTTGGGCGTCGCGAAATCCAGAAACCTGTGACTTCTGACATACCCAAAAGACTGATTGGGCAGTTTACAGTGGCAAAAAATGTGCCAGAGCGGATTTTAATTCGATTTGTTGGAAAATCCAAGGGAGGATGGGCTTTCTGCATGATTTGAGGCTAAGAAAAATATGCAAAATGCAAAAGCGTTTTGGCGCTCTATTGCAAACTGCATATATATAATATATCGGCTATAGAGTCTTAGTTGGTTTTGGCCAGTCTTCCCCAACTAGATCGGCAACGAAAAGAAAAAGCAGGAACCGCCAGGTCTGGATTCGTAACCGCAAACGCCACCTTGAAGCTCGATTAATCTTTGGACGATGGAGAGACCAAAACCCTTGCCGCCTTCGGGCCGGTGCAAGGTATGGAACGGGCGGAAAAGGCATTTTTGCATTATTTCGGGCACACCACCGCCATTGTCGCAGACCTCAAAACGATAGAGACCGTTTTCCTCGCGCCAGGTCAATTCGATGCGGGTGTTATCTGCGGTGTGCTGGATGGCGTTCATCAAAAGGTTCCACCAAATTTCTTCAAGCCACTTGGACACACCGTTGACCTGGGGCCATGAACCGGGGTCAACAATGGTGGCATTTTTCTTAAGCGCCCGGCTTTCAACCCGTTGGAACGCCATGGCAACAGCTTCATTCATGCGCACGGGCGTTTTTGGAAGCGGTTCGGCAGAGGCGCGGGTAATAAAACTGATTTGCTTGATCAAATGGGTCAGATCGTCCAACGAATCGGAAATTGAGTGCGTCAGCGTTACCGGCAAATTTTTTTCGGCGAGAATTTCGCGCAATACTTCCGTAGCCGTCATGATGCCGCCGAGCGGGGTCCGCAAATCATGGCTGACACGGGTCGCCATGGTCAACAGGTCGCCACGCAAGCGCGCATTTTCGCCCACATTGTTGAATCCATTTTGCATTAGGTCATTCTCTTTCCGCCTGGTTCAGCAGGACTGTAAGCCGGACACATATTGAAATCACATTTCAGGCGCTGCCAAGCTTAATGTGCCGGCGGCGGCAGCAGTCTTGAAAGAAAATTTTAATGGGTCATTGCTCCGGCATTGGTTGAGATGACTTTTGCGGGCGGCTTAACAAAGATAGATGCCGGAGGCGGCATATTTCCCATATCATATTGGGGGGACCAAATCTTATATTTCTCGGCCTTTTTCGCGGTCTTCGCTTTTTCCGGAATATCGGTGGCTACCCACGAGATAAAAAGAATTTTATGATAGTCGTGATGAGCTTTGCCGATGAGGGGGCCACTGGAATAAATATGAGCCCGCGATTGGTTCACATAAGCGAGCAAGGCAATCTTGGCATAGGAATGCTGGGTCTGCGTTTTGTAGAGTGCAATTTCGGGAATTTCAATCGGAACAGACAAGGGAATGGGAACTGACATGTTGGGAATACCAAACAAGATCGTATCGTTGTCAATCGCCAGCGCACCGGCACGGGCCTCAATGATCACATCCGCATTGGTTTCGGTGTTAACGAGAAGAGCGCCGGCACGGAACAACGCATCACGAATTTCGCCGATGGCATATTTGGAATCGTAACTATCAAAATAGGTGGTATCCAAATAAACGGTGCGGCCGGCGAACATGTCGAGATCGACCGATGACAAAGCACGATCGGCGGAACTGCTCAGAAGGAGTTGTTCGGTGGCCGAGCGTGGCGGGTTGGTGACCAAAGAGGAGGCGCAACCGGCGGAAAAAAACGCGACGGCAAGAAACATTGCCAGAACACGCATAGGTTGCATTAAGATCAAAAACGAATTATTTCGCACCTCCATAAGCACAGCGCCTTTTGCAGGTTGTGTGCCATGAATTCTTTGCCCTGCCCCGCTTTATCGTTTGGATGGCACGACTGCCAATATTACTCCGCAGATAGCGGAGGCAATGCCACCAAGCAAGAGCCACATGGTTTTATTGGTCGGCGTTCCATTGAACGTCCGCGAGATGGATGAGCTGGTTGAGTTTGAGGCGTCTACGCCATAAATAATCAGGGCGATACCCACGGCGAGCAGTGCGAGTCCAATTGCTTTATTCATAATTTAATTAGGGGTTAGTTGGTTATCCACGGATCAAGCCAAACACGAGGGTGGCGAGAAAGAGAATGATAAAAATAGTGAAGAGAACGCGGGCAATTCCCACGGCTGCTCCGGCAACGCCGGTGAAACCAAGCGCTCCTGCGATGAGCGCAACAACCAAGAATATAAGTGTCCAGCTTAACATAAGTAGTACCTCCCGTTTTAATTTGTTAATTCCCTTATTAGCCCAAATCATGCCAGCCCTTTCCAGGGCAAAATTCAGCTTTTTGGAATGCAGAATGCAATTTTGCAGATTTGAACCTTGCATAATGTACCGGTAACGGTTCGTAGAACTAATTGGGCTGGTTATGGGAGATTTTCCTGCTGTTTAAGCGAGGTGTGGAATAGGCGGGGCGACGAAATAATCGATGTAATTCTGTTTTCTCGCGCATAAGGATATTTTTTCGCCGGACGGTAAGATTTGAGCCGGCGCGGTTGGTATAAAAACCCAGCATGGACATCGCGGATTGGAAGGGCGTTCCTTTACGACGACGGCTACGCAAGGCGGAACGTTTAGTGAAAGTGTGATCCGGCGTGCATCGCCCATGGTAAAAAAACATTTTTGCAAATCGAGCGCGTCGCAGCCATGGGCGGCAGCCGACCAACGGCTCCCTGATCTAGCGTTCATCCTGTACCTCTATTAGTGGCGTTTGAAAAACTGCACCTGGCGCTCATGACGTTTGGCGGCCTCAAGGGTTTGGAATGTACCGAGGTTCCGGCGTTCGCCGGTTTCCGGGTTGCGTTTCCGAGAGTAAAGTCGATATCCACCGTTTTTTAGTTTACGTATCATAAATTATTTTACGACATCCTTATCTGCATCGTTTTTGCCAAGGACAGCGGAAAAGCTCGTATCTTCTGTGGGATAATTCAGCCCGAAATGTGCCAATGAAATCCAAGCATAATCCCCAAAACCTAAATGCAGAGTGCAATTTTTGAAGAGTTACATCATGCAGTATCATACTTATAAATATTTAAAAACGCTGATTTTGGCTGGATTATGATGGGGATTTAGCACTTGCGATTCGGCTAGCCATGGCACTTCTGATGCTGAAATAGAGTTATGAAAACTAAAATTATTCTACCTATTGTCATCGCTGGCTTTTCGGCGATGTGTTACGGAGCGGGAGGAACAACGGGCGCGCCGACTGGAGGTGCATCAGCAGGAGCCAGCGGCGCTGCGGGGGCGCCGGGTGCTTCAGGAATCGCTGTGCCGGGCAATATACCAGGACCTAACGGCACTGCAGTTGGCTCATCTCCCGGAGGGCGGGCAAATCATAACGTTCGAGTGGTGCCCAGACGAATTAATCCAAACGCTGCTGCGAACAGGCAAAATCAATTAAACACGCAGAATGGAATGAACATGCAAAATGATGTAAATGCGCGGAATGGTCAGAATGGTATCAATGGCAATGCCAACGCGAATGTAACCATCACACCAAATGCCCCCGTCAATAATGCAAACGGGACAGTCAATCGGAGTAGCACGGTGAATACACGCAGAGCGGTCAAAGCCCCGACTTATCAGCGTATTTCGCCGAACGGGAATGATGTTCCCGCAAATAACAATAATAATGCGAACAACCCACCTGATGAACAGCCTTAGAAAAAAACATCAAAAACTTATTCGGACTTATGAAAACAAAAAATTTTCTTTCACTTGCTTTAACGAGCATGACCGCAATATGCAGCGGAGCTCCCGTCGGGACAGTGGTTGGGCCAGTTCGTTCACCGACATCCGCTACCCCGGAGCCAACTACATCACAAACGCCAGGGTTGACGCTGCCCCCAGCCAGCATTCCGGCCAATCCCAATATTAATCCGAATGTGCCTGGCGATGTTAACGGCAACGGCCGTTTTAATACTGGCTTCGCCAATACCAATTCTCTCTATTCGATCACCAATCCGCCGGGACAGGGATTTAACCAGCCGTTTGGAAATGCGCCAGGTGGTGCAATCACGCCTCAACAACCCGGCATTAATTCGCAAGTTACGCCAGGCAATACTTTGCCAACGAGAAGTTCCGCACCGGCAACGGCATCGCCGCCCTATGGCAACAATCCACTTCCAGCGACGGTTGCACCGCAGCCGGGCGTCAACTCAGTACCTCCAGCAACCACGGCGGTACCGTCAGGAGTAAATTCAATGCCACCGGCTAATACAGCAGTGCCGCAAGGCAACTCCACTCCTCTCAATCCATAATAAGGAGGAGCCAGATATTCACGAAAGACCGATGCCTGAACGGGCATGGTCTTTGTTTTTAAAAATAAACTAAAAAAGCAAAAGCCGACGCTAGATGCGCCGGCTTGCTCACTTCGCCTACCTTATCAATGACCGGACGGAACCGGTTCCCCACTATTGATTCGATTGGACCGTGATATTGTTTTCAACATCGGTTACGCCTTGAACATTTTTGGTAATGTCCTTGGCCTCGGACTTTTGGTCCGAGTTTTGAACAAATCCGCTCAACTGTACGGTGCCGCGATAAACGTCGACATTCACATTGTCGAATTTATATTCAGCATTGTCTTTCAACGCGTCGTGCACTTCACGCTGCAGGGTTTTGTCATCAATGTACTGGCCAGTGCTACGGCTGTTGTCGCTCGAGGCGCAACCGGTAAAGGTGCCAACGGCAGTGGTGGTTAACAGACCCAAACAAAGGGCCAAACTTACTAATTTACTGGTGTTTTTCATGATGTCTCCTTTTTTAGTTGTTTTATAGTTCTACCATCTACTAACTCCTACTCCTTTGCGCTTCTTTAGCTCATCTCATGCCATAGGTGTGAGAAATACATAAACGCTAACGGCACAAGGAAAGGATACTGCCGGCACAACCATCCATTTCCTGGAAGGGGCCGAGCGGCCTAACGTTGCTATCTTCGCGAGAGATATCCGGTTCGCCAGAGGAAAGGGTGTAAACCACCGTATCATCTTTGATCAGGATAAGTCCTTTGAACCGCCAGCCCGATTGATGGGTCTGACGCTTGAACCCAAAGACATCCAAAACCAGGCTGCCGTGCCGCTTTTCTTTGACATTCTCCAATTCCACGAGATAGGCCTGATTGCCTTTCTTAGCTTGAACGTATATGCGAACGCCAATGGGCAAATCATCCATATGAATATTGGGGTTTGGCATGAATATCGGCATTACATCCACATAGGGCATAATCTTAATGTTGGGGGTAACTTTGGGATCAAAACCCATGGTCTGTAAGTCAGCGATCGTAGTATGATTGGGGGCGATTTTGTTGAAGGCGATGCTGATTTGATCCCAATTTGTCCATGGCGTGAGGGTGGATGACTGGCGGCTAATAAACAGGCTTTGACAACCCGCTGTCAAAAACATCGCTCCCGTGACGATCGCTAAGATGACCACTCGCACTATCACAACAATACGCTCCTTAACTTTCCAAAAATCGTTAGCACGTGATATGCCGCTAATTGTTATGCTTGATGTCCAACAACGACAATCACATCTGAAATCTTATGATGCAATCTGCAAATCGTGAATAAATCCAATTGCAGTTTGCAAAAATAGATAGAGTGGATGAATGACAGACTTTCCCGAAACTAAGGAAATCGTTACATATTTTTTATTTGGTGAACGGCACATCGCTTGCAAGGGAGGCGGCATCACACGAGTGAAAAATAGAAGCCAAAATAGTATCCAAAAAAAATCGACGGGTAGCTTTTTACTCTTCCGACTGCATCAAAATCTAATGAAAGCGCGCGAGATCATCAGTGACCGGGTCATACCCCTGGCGCCAAAGGGTTCCAGAAGGAATCCGAAAGGGCGTGACCTTCCTGTTCACTTTTCCATCGATACCGCGCGCGCCTTTGAAATAAAAAACTGCAACCACGAATGCCTATGAATCCATTATTTCAATCCATAACTGAAAGGCCCCTTATCCCCGGTTTATTTCAAATTGCCGCCTGCGCGGGCGGCCCGGTGCCCCAAAACCTGGGGCAGACACCGTTTGCGGATATGATGCTTAACCCCAAAAAGCTGGAGGCCATCTTAAGAACGATCGCGAGGCTGGAAAAGCCAGTCACGCGCCGCAATTCTGCTGGACGCCTTGCTAAAAGGGTACGTTAAGAGACCACAGAGGCCTGCCCGCACAAAAACCTAATTGGAAAGAGAGGCGGTGCGATAATAGCGGTGGGGAAACTGGGTGGTATTGGAATCAACGAAATTAAAGGGCGCGACATTCGTCTGGAGTGCAACCCAATGAACCAGATCGGTTGAGGCCTGCACAACGTACTGGGAATTGGCGGCACCGGTCACCGTAAATCCAAATTGGCCGGGAGAGGTAAGGAGCGAGGTAATCGCAGCGGCCGCCGACAAGGTTTGACCAACAACGCCGGAAATTTCAGGAGAATAACCGCTCTGGTTACCGGAACCGTCATAAGAGGTCGCCGAAAAATAGTAGGTTACGCCGCTGGTCAATCCGCGAATCGTAACGTTAGTGGCGCTGGGATTAAGAACGGAAACGGCAGAAGTATAATTGCCGCTGGAGGTGCCATAATAAATGTCATAACCGACGACATTAGTGCCTGAGCTGGGAGTCCAACTAATGGTGGCGGTTCCCATCCCCTGTGATTTCGCACCCATTGCAAATAGCAACAACCCCGCGAACGTAAAAAGAATTAGTATCCTACGCATAACTACAATTTTTCTGTGTATCTATTTTTTAGTATTCGGAATTGCCTGAATTCCGTCGTTTGAAGGAAACAACACATGCTGCTTCCGCCCGTTTCAAACGAATCTACCGCAACAACCTTTGCAATCAACAATGCAAAATGCGGCGAGACTTTCTTAGAAAACCCGCGAAGAAAAACAATAGTGAGAAGAGAACTCCCCTTCGCCTGTCTGCTTCACCAGCTAACTAACTCTGCCTGTGATGATAGGTTATCCAGAAGGGCCTGAATTGCAAGCACTTTTTTTAGGAGAGAGCATAAAAAAGGATAAATCGTAGTACTAATTTAAAGGGCGGAAGGTAATTTTTTGCACCTTGCAACTAATGCAGGCAAAAAAGTTTGCGCTCTGCATACCTTTTAGGATGCGACTTTTCGCCATTTATTCAAATTACGGGGTTTTGATCAATTTCAGGCATCGGCATAGTCACTGCTAAAAGAGACGTGCACGAAGGAAATATTAAAATGGGAAAAGCAATTTTGTTATGAGGAAACTGGAAGATTTATTTTTGGATGCCCTAGCGGATGTTTATTACGCAGAGCAAAAGCTGGAAAAGGCATTACCAGAAATGGCCAAGGCAGCCACCCACGATGGCTTGCGGGCGGCATTTGAAGGACATCTGACCGAGACACGTCATCACGCGGAACTATGCGAGGAAATCTTTGGACTGTTTGGGCAGAAACCGAAAGCCATAAAGTGCAAAGCTATTCTCGGCATCATTGATGAGGCAGAGGATTTAATTTCGGAAAATAAAAAGTCGCCGACCATCAACGCAGCGCTGATCCTAGGTGGCCAGAAAGCCGAGCATTATGAAATCGCATCGTATGGCACGTTGCGTGAATGGGCCAAACAGCTCCAGCGCGAGGATGCGGCGGGATTAATCGACCAAATCCTGGAGCAGGAAAAGGCCGCCGATGTCAAATTGACACGGCTAGGGCAGGAATATTGCAACTCCGCAGCCAAAAGCGGCGGTGATGATATGCGAATGGCAGCATAAAAAAAATCTCCCCGGCGCGATCAACAAGCGCCATTTACCCCCCAAGTGGCCGGAATTTGCCTGTATTCCGGCCTTTTTTTCTCTAATGAGCGAACTCTGCAGGCGCTTAAACCTGAAAGAAAACAATCTTCTCCAAACTAGAATTAGACTTAACCAAATTCTTTTCATCCTTTTCCAAGCGGTCCAACCCTTCCTCACCCCCTGCCCTCTCCCGGCGGAAGAGGGAGAATCGCTGTCAGATGGCTGGCGTTGGCCAAGGAAAAAGTGAGTTCATAACAACAAAACGCATACTGAGAAAAGAGCAAGCGTGATGTTTCAGTCTATCATATTAAGCTTGAAACAGAGATAGAATGAGAATTTCAAAAAAATTTTGACGAATGAAGTTTTAGAGTTAGAGTGACGGTGGAAAAAAGGAGTTTAGAAAAAGCAGCTATGAAAAATATAATTTATTCACACCTATTCTTAAAGTTTTCAGTATTAACCGTTGCGGCCGTAGCATTGGCCGGCTGCCGCACGTCACAATATTATGACGCAAGTCCGACAACTGCCACAACGGCGCCAAAACAGGCAGCCACACAAACGGCACTGGACGATTGGGCCACACCGCAGACGGATTCCGGATCTTCACAGCCGCAAGCAACTGTCCTACGCCAGGGGGATACCGTCAAGGTAACGTTTCCGGGATCTCCCAATCTCAACCAAACCGAACAGATTCGACTGGATGGAAAAATTTCTTTGCCGCTGGTGGGTGACGTCCAGGCCGCTGGCCAGACCCCGGATGGGCTGGAACAGAGCCTAGTCAGGCTGTATGCGCCGCAGCTTTCATCAAGCGATGTCACGGTGGCCATCGAATCATCATCTTTCCCGGTATTCGTAACCGGCTGTGTTTTAGCACCCGGGCGCGTTTTATCCAACCAACCATTAACGGCACTGGAGGCGATTATGGAGGCAGGCGGGTTTGATTACGCACGAGCAAACCTGAGAAACATCCACGTGATCCGCCGCGATAATAATTCCTCGCAAAGTTATGTTCTGGATCTCAAGAGTGTTTTGAACGGAGACGAAAAAAATAATTTTTACCTGCAGCCGAATGACATCGTATACGTACCGGAAAAATTTTCCTGGTTCTAGTAAATGACATGGCTTTGTGAACTGGGTTCCGGTTCACAAAGCTTTTTTCTCTTCGCAGTGCGGTTCATGTAACAGCTTTCTTCGCAGCGTTCCCGAAGTCTTCCGCCGACATTAGGCAAAGTAAGAAAGAATTTTTGCCAGAAATTTTCCGAATCATATTACAGGGAAATTGTTTTTACTTATTAAAGATTTTTGCAAGTTGCACACAAAAAAGTTGCAAATCGCCTTTGCGTGACACATAGCACAACGGTTTTTAGAAGTAACTGTGAGGAACTATGGCAAAACTCAATTGGCATATTTCTTGTTAATGCAGTTCCGCGAATGAAAATGGAGGCACAAGCACAAAACCCGGCGTGGTACTGCGCCAGGACAAAACCGAAGCACGAGCACATCGCGGCGGCGACGTTGCGGAAGAATCTCGGTTTGGAAGCTTTCCTGCCACGGCTGAGGGTAGAACGTGCCACGCGGCGCGGGCCGGTAAATACCATTGAACCCCTTTTCCCCTGCTATGTTTTTGTGCGCTGCGTCATTGATGAAAGGCTTGATGAAATCAAGCACGCGAATGGCGTGAGCAGCCTGGTGAGGTTCGGCGGAAGAGTTTCCATGGTGGAAGACTCGATTATCGAAGAACTTCAAGATTGTTTTGAGGCGGATGAGCCCATGACGGTGGAACATCGCCTGATGCCCGGCAGCGAAGTATCGGTGGCCGGGGGCGCGTTTGATGGAATGCGCGCACATGTATTGCGGAACCTGCCGGCAAAACGGCGGGTGCAGGTTTTGCTGGATATTTTAGGACAACCGACGCCAGTGGAGGTGGATCGGAGTGCAGTGATACTGATGGAAGACACCGTGGCGCATCTGGCGCCCGTGCTGGCGCGTGCGACCGTGCGCGTTTAATGGTAAGGGAACAACGGCGAAGCCATTTCGCCAATGTTATGGGACAAAGGATGGTAAAAGGGAAAAGTTGGCTAAAATCAACAAGTGCGGAGCTTTATCCATGATAACTTCCAACCATACAACGCCGGGCAAGGCCGGGGGCCAGCGCTGGAAACGCGTGCTGGATATTGGTCTGGTTGTGATGGCTCTACCCTTGTTGGTTCCCATGGGACTGGCGATTGCGGGAATTATCCGTCTGGTCTCCAAAGGGCCAATTCTCTTCAAGCAAGAGCGGATCGGACGCGGCGGCCAAAAGTTCTGGTGCTTTAAATTTCGCACGATGTCAATCGGGGCGGACACGGTTTTACATGAGGGCCATCTGCGCCAGTTGATTCAATCCAATTCGCCCATGACGAAAATGGATTCACGCGGAGATAAGCGGATCATCATTGGCGGCGTTTTTATCCGCGCCCTGGGCTTGGATGAATTGCCGCAACTCATCAATGTGGTTCGGGGTGAAATGAGCATCGTGGGCCCGCGTCCGTGTTTGCCGTATGAATTTGAGCTTTATCTTCCCTGGCAACGGGAACGATGCAATGCCGTGCCTGGTTTAACGGGCCTTTGGCAGGTAAGCGGCAAAAACAAGACGACGTTCTGCGAAATGATCAAGCTGGATATCGAATATTCGCGCCGTTGCAATCTTTGGCTGGATGTTGGAATCATCTTCAAAACAATTCCAGTGCTGTTGTCGCAGGCCTCTAATACACAGAAAAAAATAATTCCTGCGCCAAAGGCAATCACGGTCGAGGCGGAAGACATTTTTTCGGCTCACGCAGCAAATCGTTAATCAATCACCCCGGTTTTTATCCGTGGTTTGGGTATTTCTTAAGGCACTAAGCCCAAGCCTATCTTCAATTAAAATCCTTATGTCTAAACCTATTAAAGTTGGCGTCGTTGGCTGTGGTTATTGGGGGCCAAACCTGGTTCGCAACCTCAATTTGCTGCCGGATTGCCAGTTGAAAATGATCTGCGATACGAACGAAATGCGGTTGGAACATCTCAAATCGCTTTATCCGGACGTCCAACGGGCGACGAACTACGAATTTATGCTGAATGGCATCGGCTTGGAAGCGGTAGTCATCGCTACCTCGGTCAAATGGCATTTCCCCATGGCCAAGGCCAGTCTGCTCGCGGGCAAACATACATTCATTGAGAAACCGATGGCCAGTTCTTCGGCAGAATGCGAAGAGCTGATTGATATAGCCCAGAAAAAAGGGTTGGTGCTAATGACCGGGCATACGTTTCTTTATTCTCCAGTCATCCGGAAGATCAAGGAGATCGTCGATCAGGGCGATATCGGCGACATCCGCTACATCTGTGCCCGCCGGTTGAATCTCGGATTATTCCAGAAAGATATTAACGTGGCGTGGGACCTGGCGCCACATGACATTTCGATCATCCAGCATATCATGGGCGAAGCGCCGATCGCGGTGAATTGCCGTGGCTGTGCGCATATCACCCCAGGCGTGGAAGATGTCACGATGATCTGCCTGTCATTTCCAAAACAGCGCACGGCAATGATCCATAATAGCTGGCTGGACCCGCGTAAAATCCGCGAGATGACTATCGTCGGCAGCAAGCGCATGATCGTCTATGATGATGTAGCGCTGCTGGAAAAAATCCGGGTATTCGACGCCCGCGTGGAAACCCCCCCGCATTATGATACCTTTGCCGAATTTCAATACGCTTACCATTATGGCGATGTGTATGCTCCCTACGTCAAGCAGGAGGAGCCGTTGAAAAGCGAATGCCAGCATTTCCTGGATTGCATTAAAAACGGGACTCAGCCATTGACCGGCGGCAAAAACGGCCTGGAGCTGGTCCGCATTCTGGAAGCCTCTTCCAAGTCACTACGGCTTGGAGGAGCGGCGGTGGAATTTTTTCCAAAAGAGGGTGCCGTGCAGCAAAACGGCAATGGCCATCATAATGGCAACGGATCGTCGAAAATATTGCCCGCGCGAAAAGTGCCGGTCATGAAATTCAAAGCGGACAAGCGTTCGGTCAAAATGATCAAAAGGGTTTCGCGCGCGGAAGCGCCGGAAATACTCGTCCGATGAGCGCGGTGGAACCATCGCCGCGGCAGATTCTAGCGTAATGGGTGGCCGGAGCCGAAACCGGCAGTTCATCATCTCCTTGTTGTGTCCTCCGGGAATTTAATCACAACGCCTGAGTGTTTTTCACTCGGCGAAAGCCGTTCTTCCGTACGCACCACAGGCGTGCAATGGACCAATCCACTCGAGGCTTCAAATTGGGATGCAAGGCTCAATTCACAAAATCATCCTGCCCGTTCGTTTTTTCACAGTTCAGCCTGGGCAAACGTCTTGACAGAAACTTATGGTTACAAACCATTCTATTTTCTCACCAGTGAACCGGGTTCTTTTCATTCGCTCCTGCCGTTTATGGAAGTATCAAGCAGATTGACCGGGAAACGCGCGGTCGCCCTGCCCTTCACGGATAATTGCGATCCGCTCTGCACTGATAAGGCCGGGTTCAAAGATCTTTTTCATAATGCGATCGAGCTGGGCAAATTGCGTGGATGGAAATATCTCGAATTTCGGGGTGGGCGTAATCTTTTCGCCGGGACCCAGCCTTCTCTTTCCTATTACGGACATGGCCTGGACCTGCCGGCGAATGAAAATATGTTATTTGAGCAATTGAAAAGCGCGACGCGGCGGGCCATCCGTAAAGCCGAGAAGTCGGGGGTGCGAGTGGAAATCTCCACGGATGCCGACGCGACGGGTAGTTTTTATGAGTTGCACTGCAAGACGCGCAAACGGCACGGTCTACCCCCACAACCCGATTCTTTCTTCAAGAACATTCAAAAGCATATTCTGGCGAAAAACCATGGAATCGTTCTTCTGGCACGGTGGAAAAGACAGCCAGTAGCGGGCGGTATCTTTTTTCATGGGGGCGGAGCAGCGGTCTACAAATTCGGGGCGTCGGATGAAAACTTTCAGCATTTGCGCGGGAACAATCTGGTCGTGTGGGAAGCTCTCCGTTATTTCCTGCGACGCGGGGTAAAGAAATTGGATTTAGGACGCACTTCTACGCATAACGAAGGGCTAAGGAAGTTTAAATTAGCATGGAATGCCAAAGAAAAGAGCATCGGCTATTTTCGCTTCTCCATACCGCAGGAAAAATTTGTATCAGCACATGACGAATCCTCTGGATGGCATAACCGCGTTTTTAACGCTTTACCATCATTCGTATCTCGAACCATCGGCAATATTCTGTACCGGCACTGGGCTTAACCAAACAAGGAAGCAAAATGAAAACAACCAACTACGACCAAGAAAGCGAACCGCAGGCGATGACGCCGGGTGATATTTACTTCATTCTTTTCCGCCACAAATGGAAAATACTTTTGCTTTCACTGGCAGGCATCGCGGCGGCCGCGGCGTATTGGTGGTATTATCCGCCACCGTTCCAATCTGAGTCCAAGCTGTTCATCCGTTATGTGCTCGATAACCGTTCCGTCAATACAGATTCAAAGAATGCACAGATGAGTTCGCCCGATAATATGGGGCAGAGCATCATTAATTCGGAGATGGAAATTTTGACGAGCTATGACCTCGCCCAACAGGCCGCCAAAGATATCGGGCCGGAAAAAATCCTGGCCAAGTACGGCGGTGGAAACGATCCCACGAAGGCGGCAGAAATCATCAAAAAGAACCTGGTCGTGGAATCGCCTAAACAGGACAGTGTCATTCATGTAGCCTACATGAGCGCGGACCCGACGATGGTCCAGCCGGTGCTTTCTGAAGTCATCAGTGATTACCTGGACAAGCATGTGCAGGTGCATGAATCAAGCATGTCCGATGACTATCTGTCGCAGGAGACCTCCCAGTTACGCTCACAGATCGACGAAACAGAAACTGAATTACGCGCCGCTAAAAATTCAGCAGGAATAATTTCGGTGCCGGATGCGGAAAAATCCTACACCGATCAAATCGCGTGGATTCGCAATCAATTATTCCAGGCCCAAGCGGACCTGGCCGCACAGCAAGGCGCAAAGAAGGCTGAGCCGCAGCCACAGAGCAGCACGCCGGCAGCGCCCATAGTGTTGAATGTGCCAGCTCAACGGGAGGATGAATATCAACGGGTTTGTTCCCGGCTTGAGTTTCTCCAAAACCGCATAACAAAATATTATACGCAGGATGGTTACACGGACGAGAACCGGCTGGTCCAGGAGACTCAACTAGAAATCTCCCAAACCCAGATGCTTAAGAAGAGCCTGGAAACGAGCTATCCGGACCTGGTTGGCACTTATGTCTCATCGTCCAGCCCTGAACAGGTCGCGAGCGGCAGCGGCGGCACGGGAGGCTATACTGAAAATCTGCAGCCGATGTCGCTGCAATCCAAGATTCCCGTTTTAAAGCAAGAGCTGGCGGAATTGCAAGGGGAAGCGGCTAAAGTGGATGATGCAGAATCGAAAATTACCGACTTACAGCGCAAAAAGCAAATGCTGGAGGACAATTATCAGAATTTTGCGGCGACCCTGGAGCAATCGCGCATCGATGAAACGCTGGGGCCGGGCCGCGTCTCGAACATCAGTACGGTCGAGGCGCCCACCCCGCCCTTCAAAGATATGAGCAAGCAGATCAAGGCGATGCTGCTTATGATCGGTGGTGGAATCGCGGCCGGGTTGGCCTGGGCGTTCCTGATTGAATTCTATTTAGATACTTCGGTGCGCCGCACTAAAGAAATCGAATCCCACTTGAAATTGCCATTGCTCATATCGATTCCCGATATCAGCCGCAATGGCTATAAGCGCCTAGTGCAGGCTGCGGAACGGCGACAACTGCAATTCCAGAACGGAGATGGCGAAGTCGAAGGCAGCTCGGGAATCTTATCCTGGGAAACGAGCAGTTGTCTGAATCCGTTCTATGACGCCTTGCGCGACCGCCTGGTAAAGTATTTTGAAAACACGGATGGAACGCTTCAGCCAAAACTCGTGAGCGTCACAGGCACAGAAAAAGGCTGTGGCGTCAGTGCCATCGCTGCCGGCGTGGCTACTTCCCTGGCAGAAACCGGTGAACGTGTATTGCTGGTGGACATGAAGCTGGAACACGGGGTGGCGCAACAATTCTTTTTGGGAAGGCAATGTTGCGGTTTGGACGAAGCATTAGCATTGGAAACACGGGATGCGGCGCTCGTCCAACAAAACCTATATGTCGTTAGCGCGGGCTCACCGGACGAACGGTTCCAACGCATTTTGCCGAGGCTGTTCGTATCATTGTTGCCGAGGATCAAGGCGAGCGATTACAGCTACATTATTTTTGATATGCCGCCGGTCAGCCAGACGAGCATTACTTCAAGGCTCGCCGGGTTCATGGACATGGTCCTGCTGGTCATCCAATCGGAAAAAACCAATCGTGATACGGCCCAGCAGGCGGTCGAATTGCTGACTTCATCGAAAGCAAAGATTGGCATCGTGCTCAATAAGATGCGCAAGTACATCCCCGAACGATTGCATCGGGAAACATTGATCGATTTTTAAGGATTGCAGTCGTCAACCGGGCGGCGGCCCAGCTTTAACCTGTTGTTAAAGACACCGCCGCCCACACAAATTTCTCATGACCGCTTCCGTGCTCAGCAACCGGATTTACTACCGGTTCAAACCTTATTTGCCATGGCGTTTACGGATGGGGATGCGCCGGATGGTGGCCCGCCGAAAACGGGAAGCGTTTAAAAATGTCTGGCCCATCAACGAAATGGCAGGCCATGCGCCGAATAATTGGCGCGGATGGCCGGATAACAAGCAGTTTGCGCTCGTCCTAACCCACGACGTGGAAGGTTCCAATGGGCTGGTCAAGTGCCGTCACCTGATGGAACTTGAGCTCCAGCAGGGTTTTCGTTCGTCGTTCAACTTCATACCTGAAGGTGACTACAGAGTCCCCGCTGAATTCCGGGCGGAACTTTTGCAAAACGGTTTTGAAGTGGGGGTTCACGACTTGCGCCACGATGGGAAACTCTACTGGCGCAGAAACGATTTCACGAAGAGCGCACGAAGCATCAACGGCTATTTGCAGGATTGGAATGCCAGCGGATTCCGTGCGGCTTTCATGCTTCACGATCGCGAACGCCTGCGTCACTTGAAAATCGAGTACGATGCTTCGACATTTGACACTGATCCTTTTGAGCCCCAGCCGGATGGGGTTAATACGATATTTCCATTTTGGATTTCGGACGGCAACGGAGGCGGTTATGTGGAATTACCTTACACGCTGCCGCAGGATTCGACTCTCTTCCTGGTGCTGGATGAAAAATCACCTGAAATATGGAAGACGAAGCTGGACTGGCTGGTGGCGCGCGGCGGCATGGCTCTGCTCAACGTTCATCCTGATTATATCGGCTTTAATGGCAAGTTAAACGCCTCGGAATATCCGGCGGCATGGTACACAGATTTTCTACAGTACGTTAAAACTTATTATGCCGGGAAATTCTGGAATCCCCTGCCAAAGGAAATGGCGCGATGGTTTAAAGAAAACCACCGGACTAAAAAAACGGCAAATCATGCCGGACATCAGGACGCGTCAGATTGCCACGATAAAAAATTGCCCCTGGACAAGACCAACGCGGCCGTCGTTTTATATTCGTATTATGCCTCCGACCCGCGCCCGCGCCGGGAGGCCGAGGCTCTAAAACATGCTGGAGCGCAGGTAGATGTCATTTGCCTTCGAAAAAATGATTCTGAGCCGGCGCACGAGAACCTCAATGGAGTCAATATCTACCGCATCCCGCTTAAGCGCCGCCGGGCGGGAAAGATTGTATATATTCTTCAGTACGCCTGGTTTGTGGCCGCGTCTTTCTTTCTGCTGGCGGTCTGGAGTTTTAAAAAGCGCTATAAAATCGTCCACGTCCATAACATGCCGGACTTTTTAGTTTTTAGCGGGTGGTTTCCGCGATTACGCGGGGCGAAAATCATTTTGGATTTGCACGACCCGATGCCGGAATTATGCCGCAGCATTTACGGCCTGCGGGAAAGCCATTTCATCATTCATTGGCTGGAGAAAATGGAAAAGAACAGCATCGCTTTTGCCGACCTCGTCATCACGCCCAATAAGGCATTCAAAGAATTGTTCGCCTCCCGGAGCTGCGCCCCGGAAAAAATTCAAACCGTGATGAATTCACCCGAGGCAGGAATTTTTAGCCCACACAACGAATCTGTGGTTGTGGCTCTTAATGATTCGACCCAGCCGACAAGCGAACTTCTGAATAAAAAAGACTTCACGCTCATGTATCACGGCCTGATCGTGGAGCGCCATGGGCTGGATCTAGCGGTACAGGCAATCGCCAAATTGAAGCAAAAAATTCCGGGAATTAAATTGCACTTATATGGCGAATCAACGGAATACCTGCAAACAATTTTGGAATTGGCGGAAACGCTAGAGGTAAAAGATTGCATCCGTTTTCATGGTTTTAAAACTCTGGATGAAATCGCGCACGATATCTCAAAAGCTGACCTGGGACTAATTCCGAACCGTTTGAGCGTATTTACCCAAATCAATTTTCCGACGCGGATTTTTGAATACCTGGCCATGAACAAGCCCGTCATCGTACCCTCCACCCGCGGCATCCGTGATTATTTTAAGGACGACGAAATTCTCTATTTTGAGCCAAACAACGCTGACGACCTCGCCGCGAAGATCGAGTGGGCATACCAAAACCCGGCCAACTTGCAGCACTTGGTGGAAAATGGCCGCCAAGTCTATGAAAAGAACCGGTGGGAGTTGGAACAGGAGAAATTTCTGGGGATAGTGGGCGACATGGTAAACCTGCGCGCAGCTTAAAATCCTACGCTCAATCTAAATTTAAAGGATTCCTATGCCTCCAATGCTGGCATTATTTTTGACGGTTGCATTCATCTTTTTCCTTTTCGCGAGGGATTTTCGGGAAAGGCCGAATGTTACGGCGGCGCTGTGGCTTCCGTTTCTTTGGATCGTGGTGAGTCCCGGCTCCCGGTTTTTGTCGCAATGGCTGACTATTTTTGGGCTACCGGTCGGCGGGGTGACGGTTGAAGATGGAAGCCCCATTGATGCGGCCTTTTTTCTAGCGGTAATTGCTTCCGGTGTGCTGGTGCTTCACCAGAGACGGGTTACCCTCGCCAAATTTATCGGCAACAATTATTGCCTGACACTGTTCCTGGCTTATTGCCTACTCGCGATCCTTTGGTCTGATTTTCCGTATGTATCGTTCAAACGCTGGATAAAATTACTGGGAGATCCGGCGATGGCACTGATCGTCCTTACAGAACCAGATGTGATCGAGGCGGTCACGCGATTGATGAAGCGATGCGCTTTCGTGATGTTTCCGGTTTCAATCCTGTTCATCAAGTATTTCCCCAATCTTGGACGTTTATACGATGTTTGGGAAGGGCACCCGATGTATACTGGCATCGCCACAAACAAAAACGAGCTGGGTTTCGATTGCTGGATCCTGGGGGCGGTCTTGTTCTGGCATGCGTTGCAAGTGCTGCAATGGGACGCGGGAAGAAAGAAAAGGGACGAAATTCTCCTGTGCGCCGGCCTCCTTTGCATGGATTTATGGCTGCTCAAAATGGCTCACAGCGCGTCATCGTTCGTCGCATTGATGCTCGCGTCGGGAGTTATGCTGTTCCTAGGTTTGCGATGGGTCCAAAAACGGCATGTTACGGGCTATTTGTTGGGTGGAATCGCGATTTGCGCATTAGCTGGCCTTGGACTCGGATTTTTGGGGAGCTTTATTCACTTGCTGGGAAGGGATGAAACATTCACCGGAAGAACAGACATATGGCACATCCTTTGGAATTGGAAGGTCAATCCCATCGTGGGAACCGGCTTTGAAAGTTTTTGGCTGGGCGACCGCCGGGAAGCCGTCCAAAACCTTTATCCGGGACTCAACCAGGCACATAACGGGTACCTGGAAACCTATTTAAATCTGGGCGGCATCGGAGTCGCATTGACGGTGGGCATATTGCTGGCGACTTATGGAAAGTCACGCCACGAACTGTTTCGCCATTTCGAATTCGGCCGCCTGCGCATGGCTTATCTGATCGCCTTCATTGTCTATAATTGGACCGAGGCTTCATTTCGGCAAAACGCTTTTCCGTTTTTTATGTTCTTTTTAGTGGCGATAGACATGCCGAAATCGAGAAAAGTAGTTCCAGAACTCGTCAAGACCCCATCATACCAAGGCACTCATTGGATCATGGCCCAGGCCAAAGGCAATAATGGATTTGCCAGATAAGGAGGTCATCATGAAAGACGGTATTTTCAAATCGCACAACGTGGCTTCGCTTTTATTGGCGGCAGCTCTTTTGCTTTTAGGGAGCCAAATTGGCCGGGCAAAGACTATCACTGCTGCGAGCTGCAATTTCGCCGACGTCAACAATGCCGTGACCCAGGCGTCGGTGGGCGACATCGTACAATTGCCTGCGGGAACCAGCAGTTGGAACCAGACGCTTACGCTAAATGGGGTCTCTTTACAAGGAGCAGGGACGAATGTGACAAAGATTATAGATGAAGAACCACGTTCGGGCGGGGCACAGTTAATTATGGCCTACCCTTCTTCCGGCTCACTGACGGAGATTTCCCAAATCCAGTTTTGCGGCGGGGTCACCAATACAGGTATGAGTTATAATGGTTCAGTATCTGTTTACGGTGTTCCGGGCAGCTCATGGCGGGTGGATCACAATATATTTAATGCTCTCTACTCAAAAGGCATCGCTGCTTACGGAAACGCTTTCGCGGTCATTGACGACAACACTTTTTACGAACGCGCCATCTCCATCGCCGATAACAGCGCTTTTCCAAACGACGGCCAGGGTGACATCTCTTATTCCCAGCCGCCCACGTATGGCCTGAGCAGTTCGAACGTCCTGTATATCGAAAATAACTTCATGACTAACATCGTGGGATACGTGGCCAGTGTAGGAGCGTGTGATGGCTGTGGCGGTGCGCGGATGGTGTTTCGTAATAATACGGTTTGGGATGATTGTTTTAACAATCACGGCACCGAAACGGGAGGACGTGTTCGCGGTGAGCGCAGTTTCGAAATTTACGGCAATATGTTTAATTTTTCCCCGAATGACTCTGGCGCTTATCCGTGTTTCGCGGCGATGCTCATTCGCAGTGGCGGGGGCGTGATTTTCAGCAATACCTGCACCGGCTATAGCTCTCTTGTAGCGTTGAGAAATTTTCGTTCGACGGACTCTTTCTGTGGCGAGTGGGATCCGTTCTGCGGCGCAAATGGAACCTCTCCCTACGATTCAAACAGCCCTAGTTTATATTTAAGCGGGGTAAGCTCCGGCCCCAGCGGGTCCACCTATCTGCAAGTGTCCGACGCCAATTGGACCCCAAACCAGTGGGTCGGATACACTTTGATGAACGTCAACAGCGGACTCTTCTCCGTCGTGCTTTCCAACACGGCAAACACAATGACTTATATTGGAAGCACCTCGCAAACGGCGAGCCTGATCGAACATTCGGTGATGACATTCAACCCGGGCGATCCGTTCCAGCTTCATATGGTCTATGCGGCCTTGGATCAACCGGGCCGTGGTTCCGGCAATTTGTTGCAGGACCAAGGGCTTGAAACCAGTGGGACTCTCTACAATCAACTTCTTAGCGGGTTTGCAAGCTTTCTCGCTATAAGCCAGACGGGCAATGGAATCCTGGTGACAATCAATACGGCGACGGGAGTTCCTTCCTGGCCGAATGAGGCGCTTGATCCCATCTATAGCTGGGAAAATACGATCAATGGTTCATTGGCTGAAATAAGCAGCCCTTATCCGGGCATTCAGCAAGGCCGCGATTTTTATGATGACACGCCCAAGCCCGGTTACACGCCGTATATCTATCCGCATCCACTTGATCTGAGCACTAACAGTAGCAGCGGCGGAAATAATGGTGGTGGCGGGAATGGCAATACTAATACGAATACGGGTGGTTTACAGCCGCCATCCAATCTTCAATTTAAGGGGAGCACCAACTAGTGAAATACGTCCTGATCACGGCTGCCAGAAACGAGGAGGCTTTCATCAGCAAAACCCTCGATTCGGTTACGACGCAGACGCAGTTGCCGGAGCACTGGGTCATCATTGATGATGGTTCGACGGACCGAACAGCAGAAATTGTGGAAGAATATGCCACGCGTTTCCCGTGGATTTCGCTCATCCGCCGTATCAACCGGCCCAACCGAAATTTTGGCGGCAAAGCCGAAGCCGTCAACGCGGGTTTTAAATTTTTGGAAGCCGCACAATTTGACATTGTCGGAAACCTGGATGCCGACATTTCTTTTGGGCCTGATCATTTTGAATTCCTTTTAGCCAAATTTGCTGAGGATGCGCTGTTGGGCGTAGCGGGGACGGCCTATACGGAAAAAAACTGGGATTCCACGAGGGATAGTTTTGAAGGCGAAACGTCGGTTCACGGGGCATGCCAGTTGTTTCGACTGGAATGTTTTCGAGAGGTTGGCGGCTACATGGCGAGTTCAGGAGGAGGCGTGGATTGGATCGCGGTGACAACGGCGCGCATGCTCGGATGGAAGACGCGGAATTTTGCGGAACGACGTTTTCATCATCACCGGAGCATGGGAACGGCGGAACGCAGCCGGCTTGGCGCGATGTTTGACTATGGCAAAAAGGATTATTTTCTGGGTGGCTCTCCTATCTGGGAGCTGTTCCGACTGGCCTATCGACTGGGGAAAAAGCCTTATATCTTTGGCGGCCTTGCCCTGCTTTCAGGTTTTATCTGGGCTGCCACAAAAGGAATGGAACGCCCGGTATCGAAGGAGTTGGTGCGTTTTCACCGGTATGAGCAAATGCAAAAACTGAAGGCGATCTTTAAGTCCATCGCCAAGTTCCACCGGATCGAAAAATTTCATGTGCCCATCACCATGGGAAAGACGCTGCAGGATTAAGTACAGCCAGCCATTCAAACGAATCAAAAGACCAGTTTCCAAGTTATGAAATCTCAACTCGCGGTCGTCCAGGATTTTTGGAATACAAATCCCTGCCAGTCCGACTTATCGCAGGCGATACAACGTCAGCAATATTTTGAGGAAATATCCAAAAAACGGTACAGCGGCCGTGAATGGCACATACCGGTCACGGCGGCCTTCAACGCGTATCGGGATAAGGAAGTATTAGAAATCGGCTGCAGCATCGCGACGGATGGATTGGAATTCGCCAAGAGCGGCGCAAGCTACACCGGCGTGGATCTGACGCCACATTCCATCGAAATGGCCGAGGAACGTTTCCGGCTTTTCAATGTGCCGGGAAGCTTTGTGGTGTCCAACGCCGAGGAACTCCCCTTCCCTGCTGAAAGCTTCGATCATATCTATAGCTTTGGGGTGATTCACCACGCACCCTATCCGGAGAAAATCGTCGCTGAAATGCACCGAATATTGCGCAAGGGCGGCACTTTCACGGTCATGTTATATAACCGAAGCTCCATCAACTATTATATCGAGATCATGTTTCTAAGGAGGATTTTACGGCTGTGTCTGTTGCCGAAATTCATGCCGCGACTTATCGCTGCGCTCACCGGTTTTGACCGATGGAAATTGGAAGGGCATCGAGGCATTCTCATTCAGAAAGGGCGCATGACCAAACAGGAATGGATCAGCATGAACACGGACGGCCCCTTTTGTCCGCTGGCTCGAGTTTATAATGACAGGGAAGCGGCTGAACTTTTTAAAGATTTTGCAGAGGTGCGCCAGGAAGTGTGGGAGTTCAATTCAGAACATTGGTCATTCCTGGGAAAGTTGCTCCCGCTCAAGCTTGAACGATGGCTTGGCCGCCACTGGGGCTGGCACCGGATGATTTACGGCACCAAATAGAAACCTCCCTTGGCCATTTGGGCCAATTCATTTATGCAAACCAACGAAATCCGAAAAGTCCTGGAAAGTTTTACGGATTGGCTCGGCCATTACGGTGAAAATTCGTGGGACCATCAATCTTTTTTTGCCGGCCCCATCGGACGCCGCGCAAAGTCCCTGTATTATCATCACCGGGCAATAGGCACGGCGACGGTGGCGCCGATGATTTTTTGCGAGGCTTTTCTTCCGTCAGCGAGAATGTGCTTTCATCATCCCATTCGGGTACCAATTGCGGACGCCCATTATGCGATGGGTTTTGCCTATCTTTACGAAGCTACGGGGAATGAATACTTTTTTGACAAGGCGGTTCATTTCCTCGAGATGCTGGAGAAAACACGGTGCACTGATTTTAAGGAATATTGCTGGGGTTATCCCTTTGATTGGGTGACGCGGAACGGCGTGATACCGGCACGCACCCCACTTATCACCACCACACCTTATGTCTTTGAGGCGTTTTTGCAGATGGAACAGATACGGCCGCACCTGAAATGGCGCCGGATTTTGCAATCTATTGCACGGCACGTCGCCACGGATATCAGAGATTTTCGGCTTTCAGAAACGTCCAACACCTGTTCCTACACGCCATTCGATAAAGTCGGCGTGGTGAATGCCTCGGCTTACCGCGCCTTCACGCTCACGAGCGCGTCATGGCTGTTAGGCGATGAGCATTTGACTGAAATCGCCGGGCGCAACCTAAATTTCGTTTTGGAAGCGCAACGAACGGACGGCTCGTGGCCCTACGCGGTGGATGGCAAGCGGGAATTCGTGGATCATTTCCATACCTGTTTCATCCTGAAGGCGCTTACTAAGATCTATTTCCTCACCGGGAACGAGGGATGCCTGAAGGCGATCACGAGCGGAGTGGATTTTTATCTGAAGCATCTTTTCTCGGAGGACGGCATGCCGCGGCCTTTCGCCAAGGCGCCGCGCCTGACGGTCTATCGGCACGAGCTTTATGACTGCGCGGAGTGCATCAATTTGTGCCTGCTTTTAAGGAACCACTTTTCAGAACTCGATAAAACCCTGGAAACGGTGACGGCGGGGGTTTTAGAAAATTGGATCAAACCTGACGGCTCATTCCGTTCACGCCAATTGATGTTTGGCTGGGACAATGTGCCGATGCATCGCTGGGGACAATCGCAAATGTTTCGCAGCCTGACGCTTTGCCTAAAGGAAGCGCGGGCGGCGGATGACCACCATTATGAAAACCTCGATTCCAAATACCATGTGCGGGATTTGTGGGCAGCTTAACTTTGCAACGGACGAACCGGTGAATCCAGAGATGATTCGCCTGATGTCGCGCTCGATGTTTCATCGGGGCCCGGACGACGAAGGCACTTTCATCTCGGGACCATTGGGGCTCGGATTCCGCCGACTCTCGATCATCGACCTGGCGGGCGGGCACCAACCGATGGCCGACGAAGAACGGTCGGTACAAGTCATTTTTAACGGCGAGATCTACAATTTCAAAGAGTTGCGGCGGGAATTGGAGAGGTGCGGGTACCAGTTCCGCACGCGCTCTGATACGGAAGTCATCGTCCATGGTTATAAGGAATGGGGCATGGGAGTTTTCAACCATCTGAACGGGATGTTCGGCATCGCCATTTGGGACGCGAAGTATAAGCGGCTGATCGTGGCGCGCGATCCGATGGGCATGAAGATGATCTACTATCGAATCGAAGACGGGCAACTGACCTTTGGTTCGGAAATCCGGCCGGTTCTGGCTGCGAAGGAGGCCGCGCCGGAAATCTCTCCGGCGGCGATTTCACTCTTTTTACGGTTTCGTTATACCCCATCTCCCCTGACCGTTTTCAAAGGGGTCAAAAAACTGGCAGCTGGCACGATGCTAATCGTCGAGAAAGGAAAATGCCGGGAAGAACGCTGGTATCAATTTACCCCCTCACCGCTTCCCGGGCGCATCAAGGATTCGGAAGCGGCGGAGCAATTGCTGGAACTTTACCGCCGGTCCGTACGACGACATTTGTCCGCGGATGTACCCGTAGGCATCCTCCTAAGTGGCGGGCTGGATTCGGCACTGTTACTGGCGTTGATGAATGAATACGGTCGGAACTGGCCTGCTTATACAATCGGCTATGGAAAACAATTTGCGGATGATGAACTCCAATCTGCCGCCAAGACGGCATTGTATCTGGGCGCCCGCCATGTGGCGGTGAAGCTGGACCGAAGCGAATTCGAAAGAGCGCTTCCCAAGATTGTAGAATTCCTGGAAGAACCAGTCGCCAGTTCGTCAATCGTGCCGATGTATTTTATCTGCCGGCGGGCGCGGCAGGATGTAAAAGTGGCACTGGTCGGCCAGGGGCCGGACGAACTTTTTGGCGGTTATAACCGTCATCTGGGAGTTCACTATGGAAATTTGTGGCGCCGGTTGCCGAAGAAAATCCGTTCGCACCTCAGTTCGGCCATTTTACGGCTGCCCCGAAATGAAATGTTGAAACGTGGCGTCCAGTCGCTGGCAATTGAAGACCGCTTTGCGCGCTACGAAAGCATTTTCTCGCTGCACCCGGCGGAAACGGTCAAACGGTTGTTCCGTTCGGACTTTCGTCCCAATGGCGAAAGCGAATTATCCACTTACTTGGACCCGCTTATGTCCCAGATGGAGCGCACGGATGAGCTTGGCGGATTTCAACTTCTCGAAATCCGGTCGTCGCTGCCGGATGAATTGCTAATGTATTCGGACAAATTGTCCATGGCCCACAGCCTGGAGGCGCGGGTGCCGTATTTGGACAAGAACATCGTCGAATTTGCCCAACGACTGAATGCCAATCATAAAATCCGCTATGGAGTCCGCAAATGGCTTCACCGCCGGGTTTGTTCCAAGATGCTTCCCACCTCAATTCTCTTCCGGAAGAAGCGCGGCTTTGCGGTGAATGTCGTGGACGATTGGTTTAATGCGCGCGCCAAAGGGCAATTTCCCGAGATGTTGCTGGACAAGCATTCGCTGATTTTCGAACAACTGGAGCCTGAACCGGTGCGAAACCTCCTGGAGGAACATCGGATGCGGCGCCAAAACAATCATAAACTTTTATTCAGCCTGATCATATTGGAACAGTGGCTGCGCGGGATCCGCTCCAATTTTACAGAGGACCGCGCAGCCATAGCCGCCTGAAATTTGCCACTACCATGCAAATCGACAATACAGAAATTTCTCTCAACGGAAAATTTTTCCGCATCGCGAAACTGTACCATGAATGGTTCGAGTTTTTGGATGAGCCAGCGGCATTGGTTGAAAAAATGAAAAAAAACAAACCGATCCCGGATTTGTTCACGTTTGTCCAGGAAACGCATGTGCCGCGCCCGGAATTTCCGTTTCATCGCGAGACGGCATTCGCCTCCGTACTAACGATAAAAAGTTTTGACGATTGGTGGGACAATCTCCATTTCAAAGCCCGGAATAAAGCGCGCAAGGCACAAAAGACGGGCGTGGAAATTCATGAAACGGAATTGAACGAAGTCTTCATCCGGGGCGTAGAAAAAGTTTACAATGAATCCCCCTTGAGGCAGGGGCGGAAATTTACTCATTACGGAAAAAGCTTTGACCAAATCAAAGAAGACCTCAGCTCTTTCAAAGACAAATCCATATTTATCGGCGCTTATTTCAACGGTGAGTTGATTGGCTTTATGAAATTATTCCAGGGCAATGGGATTTTACGGACGATCCATATTATCGCTACGATCGCGCACCGGGACAAATGCGTCATGGATGCGCTCATCGCGCGGGCAGTAAAACTTTGCGACGAAAAAGGAGTTTCGTACCTGCATTACGGAGACTGGACGTCACGCGGGCTGGGAGCGTTCCGAACCAAATATAATTTTCAACCGCAGGAATGCCCGCGATATTTTGTTCCTTTAACGGCGCGTGGGAAATTCATGCTCAACTTCCGGTTGTATCGTCCTCTACGCGAACGGTTACCACAGTCCTGGGTGGACCGGCTGATCGCCCTGCGAAATCAATGGAATGCCATGCGATATGGGGCGACGAGGAGCACAGCCGAGATTTAAAGAATTAAGGAGAGGTGGCTGAGTGGCTTAAAGCAGCAACCACCTTAGGTTGTTATGCGGCTCGCCGCATCGAAGGTTCAAATCCTATCCCTCTCCGCCATTTTAAGAGTTGGTTAACCACTAAATACTTGAGTTCATGCCCGGGATCGCTGGAATCATAACTTCTGCACGGATGGAAGAGTGCCCTGCCCTCGTCAACGCCATGCTGATGACCATGAAGCATGAAAGATTCTACAAGGCGGCCACGCACTTTATACCGGAAATGAAAATTTTTGCGGGCTTCACGGGATTTGAGGATTCCACCGACGGAATTTTTTCAAATGAAAGCGGCAATATATCACTGGTCTTTTCCGGCGAATGTTTTGTGGACTCTAAAATCGCCAAAGGTGACAAGCTGATCCATTTATATGAAAATGAAGGGCACACGTTTATCAAAAAGCTCAACGGTCTTTTCTCCGGCCTTTTGATAGACAAGGCACAGCGCAAAATTCTTCTCTTCAACGACCGTTACGGCATCAAACGGATATATTTTCACGAACAGGAAGGGAATTTTTATTTCGCCAGCGAGGCCAAAGCATTACTGCGGATATTACCCGACCAACGGCAATTCGACCCAGAATGCGTAGCGGATTTCCTCGCCTTCGGTTGCACGTTAAATTGGAAGACTTTATTTCGGGGCATAGAAATCCTGCCCGGTAGTTCGTTTTGGAGTTTTAAAAGCAGCCAGTGCCAGAAAGAAAAATATTTCTCACCAGAAACCTGGGAAGCACAGCCTCAACTGACAGCTGATGATTTTGAAAGCAAGTTTCAGGAAATTTTCAGGAGGATTTTGCCAAGTTATTTTGAGCCGTCCTCAAAAGTCGGGGTAGCGCTGACGGGTGGCCTGGACACCCGGATGATCATGGCCTGCCGCCCACAAAACGACATGCAAACGGCATGCTACACTTTTTCTGGTAATAACGGGCTGACCCTGGATGATAAGATCGCGGCACGTGTGGCGGCTGCTTCCAATTTGGAACATAACCTGTTGCGGTTGGATAATGACTTCTTTTCAGACTTTCCCGCGCAACTCGATAAAACCGTTTTTGTCACTGATGGTTGTGCGGGACTTTCGAATGCGCATGAACTGTATTTGAACCGGAAGGCACGCCAATTGGCACCCATACGATTGACCGGGAGTTTTGGCAGTGAGATTTTACGCAGTTTTTCAACGTTTAAGCAGGTTCCGGTATCGCAGCAGCTTTTTAATAATGATTGGCGGGCCAAAATAAATTCCCGGCCGGGAAAAATCCAGACGGAGAATGCACAACCGATCAGTTTTGCGGCTTTCAAGGAGATTCCCTGGAACCTGTTTGGAAATTTGGAAGCGGGGCGCTCACAACTCCAATTTCGCACCCCATACCTAGACAATGAACTGGTCGCGCTGGCGTTTCAAGCACCGGAACAGATCCGAAAGTCCTCTTTACCAGCATTCCATCTCGTCCGGGCTAACAATCCGGCACTCAGCGAAATCCCTACAGACCGCGGGTTTGGCGGCAACAATTCCGGCCTGAAATTTTTATCACGACGCGCGTTTGCCGAAATCACCTTCAAACTCGACTATTATACCATCGCCGGACTGCCGCGCCCGGCTTCGGCCCTCAATTCGATTTTCAAGTCGATTGTGGGAAAAATGAAAATCGCCGGGATGCATAAGTTTGTCCGCTACAGCAGTTGGTTCCGTAGCGAGCTGGCACCCTACGTCCGTGAAGTGCTTTCCAGCCAGCGCGTGCGCGGCAATAGTATTTGGAACCAAGATTTTTTAAATCAACTTGCAGCGGCGCACATTGCAGGAAATCACGACTATTCCGCAGAGATCAACTCCGTGATGACCTTAGATGCCATCGAACGGTGCCTACTGCATGGGTTTTCTGAAAATTAGGCCATGAAGAAGAAGCATATCAGTATCTGTATTTGTTCGTTCAAGCGCCCGCAATTTCTCCGGCGCACTCTGGAAAATTTGCGCGTCCTGGAAACGGAGGGCTTGTTTGATTATTCCATCGTGGTGGTAGATAACGATCGTGAGCAAACGGCTCAGGAGACGGTTCTGGATTTTGCGAAGACGGCACTGGTCAAAATCTCTTATGGCGTCGAGCCTGAACAAAATATTTCTTTAGCCAGGAACAAGGCGCTGGAATTGGCGACGGGTGATTTCGTCGCATGGATCGACGATGACGAATTTCCCGAAGAGCGCTGGCTGCTCAATTTTTATAAGACGCTGGATCAAACAAATTCCGATGGCGCGCTCGGGCCGGTCGAGCCAGTTTTTGAGCGCACACCGCCTTCCTGGATACTCAAGGGCAAATTTTTCGAGAAGCGCCGCGACCGCATCACCGGTTCGAAGCTCAAGTGGAATCAGACCACGACGGCAAATGCACTGGTGCGGCGTGACCTTTTCAAGGGATTGACCGAGCCATTTCGGCGGCAATTCAGCTCGGGTTGCGAGGACGTGGACTTCTTCAAGCGAATGATGGAGTACGGACATAGCTTTCTCTGGTGCAATGAAGCGGTCGTCCATGAGGTCATTCCGCCGGCGAGATGCAAGCGCCTGTATTTGATCCGCCGGGCATTAATGCGGGGACAGAACAATCGTCACTTTGCCGATGCGGAAAGTGTCGTCAGGTCGATCATCGCCCTGCCCCTTTATTTCCTTTTGCTACCGTTCTTGTTGTTGATGGGCCAGCATTTCTTTATGCAGTATTTAATGAAAATAGGCGATCACGCGGGAAATTTACTGGGCGTGGCAGGTGTCATTTTCACGGGCAAAAAATATCTCAATGAAAATCTTAAAAACGCCTGAACGTATGCGAGGAGCCCTGGTTTCCATCCTCATTCCGGCCTATAACGCGGAACGGTGGATCGCCGATACGGTTGATTCGGCGTTGCAACAAACGTGGCGTAATAGGGAGATCATCGTGGTAGATGATGGCTCAAGTGACCGGACAGCGGCTATTGCCGGGAATTTTCTAAAGGACGGCGTGATGGTCATCACGCAGAAAAACCAAGGTGCATCGGCCGCCCGAAATAAAGCTTTCGCCCATAGCAACGGAGATTTTATTCAATGGCTGGATGCGGATGATTTGATCGCCCCGGATAAGATTGCACGACAAATGGAAGTAGCCGAGCGCATCGCAGACCCGTATGTGCTAATATCAGCGGAATGGGGCCGCTTCATGTATCGAGCACGGCATACGCGCTTTTCAAAATCCCGTTTATGGGAGAATCTAGCGCCAGCCGAATGGTTGTTCCGAAAACTTGGGGAAAATCTTTTTATGCCACCGCAGACATGGCTCGTCAGCCGCGAACTGACTGAGGCAGCGGGCCGGTGGGATGAACGATTGTCCCTGGATGATGACGGTGAATATTTTTCCCGCGTCGTTATAGCCAGCAAGAGAATCTGCTTCGTTCCCGGGGCCAAAGTTTTTTATCGCGCAGCCGGGTCCGGCAGCCTGAGCGACGTAGACCAGTCAAAAAGGAAATTGGAATCGCTCTGGCTTTCCCTGCAGCTGCAGATACGCCGACTTCAACAACTTGAAGACAGCGAACGGACGCGTGCTGCCTGCGTCATTTTTTTAGAGAACTGGCTTAAATTTTTCTATCCGTGGCGGTTGGACATCGTCGAAGAAGCACAACAATTAGCAGAATCACTTGGAGGCCATTTAAGCATACCACGGTTGCGGCGGAAGTATGCGTGGATTGAAAAGTTCAGCAACCGCCGCACGGCGGCCCGAGTGGAAGAATTTGTGCCTAATTTAAGAGCGAACCTGGCGCGCTTTTGGGATAGGAGCATGTTTCAGTTTGAACAAATCGGCAGAGCTTAATTATGACCGAAACTTTTGTCATCGAAGCGGGACGCGCAGAGCGACAATACTGGCGCGACCTATGGAGGTTCCGCGAACTATTTTACTTTCTCGCCTGGCGGGATTTTTTAATCCGTTACAAGCAAACCGTTGTAGGGATCGCGTGGTCACTGATTCGCCCGTTTCTAATGATGCTGGCGCTGACCATGGTCGTGAGAATCGGAAAATTACCGACTGGCGGAGTCCCCTACCCTTTGTTTGTTTTTTGCGGACTGCTTCCCTGGCAATTCTTTTCCACTGCGCTTTCGGAGAGCGGCAACAGCCTGGTGACGAATTCAAACCTCGTTTCGAAAATCTATTTTCCGCGCCTGGTTGTTCCTACCAGCAGCGTCATAGTAAATTTTGTGGATTTTTTAATCTCCGCAATTTTTCTCGCGGTGCTGATGTTTTATTTTCATTTCGTGCCGCCGTCTCAAATCGTCTTCATTCCGCTTTTTGTGGTACTTATCTTTGCGGCGTCTTTGGGCACAGGATTTTGGATTGCGGCGTTGACCGTTGAATATAGAGATTTTCGTTTTGTCATCCCCTTCATCGTCCAGTTTGGGATTTTTGTTTCCGGGGTATTCATGATGACGAGCCATGTTCCGGAACGCTGGCGGCTGTTTTATTCAATTAATCCGGTAGTCGGAATCATCGACGGGTTTCGATGGTGCATTCTGGGGGGAGGCAATGTTCTTTATGTTCCCGGGCTTGTGTTATCGATTCTCGTCACATTTCTCCTGATCTTCAGCGGCCTGTGGTATTTCCGAAAAACTGAACGCACGTTTGCGGACGTGATTTAAAATTTATCATTTTACACAAATGTCTGACATTGCCATAAGCGTCAAAAATCTTTCCAAGCGCTACATCATAGGACACATGAATGGCGCGGGTGATTTACAGCACGGTTCATCCGGTTTGCGCCATGCCATCGAGGATACCTTGCGAAATCCATTGGGATGGTGGAAGCGCCGAAAGATCAAAAAGGAAGAATTCTGGGCTCTCAAGGAAGCATCGTTTGAAGTGAAAGCCGGCGAGGTCGTCGCCGTCATTGGACGAAATGGTGCAGGAAAATCCACGCTGCTCAAAATCCTAAGCCGCATCACCGAGCCGACTACAGGGCGCATCGAAATCAAAGGACGCATTGCCAGTCTACTGGAAGTCGGCACCGGCTTTCATGCTGAATTGACCGGGCGCGAGAATATTTTCCTTAACGGAGCCATCCTCGGAATGACTCGCGCTGAAATCAAACGGAAGTTTGATGAAATTGTGGATTTTTCCGAAATCGAAAAATTTCTGGACACACCGGTTAAACGCTATTCCAGCGGCATGTATGTTCGACTGGCGTTTTCGGTGGCCGCACATTTGGAGCCGGATATTCTAATCGTAGATGAAGTGCTAGCGGTCGGCGACACGGCCTTTCAAAAGAAATGCCTGGGAAAGATGGAGGAAGTCTCGAAAAAGCAAGGGCGTACCGTACTGTTCGTCAGCCACAATATTTCTGCGGTCCTGCAATTGACCACACGCGCCGTCGTCCTGAACAAAGGATGCGTTACCTTTATGGGTCCAACGGAAAAGGCCGTGGAACGATATGCCGGGGTGGCTGGCGGTTCAAACGTGGCCTTCCCGGTTGAAAATTTGCCGCGCAAATATCGCGGAACGGGGGCGGTGCGTTTTCTTTCATTTCGTTTTAACCGGGCATTGCCGATTTTTTCGCCCGGCGAGCATTTTCAATTTATCGCCAAAGTACGTGCGAGCGAGCAGGTTCCACGCATCCGCTTTAGCATGACGGTCTTTACCCCGGAAGGAACGCCAGTTGGTACTTGCTTTGGAGCGGAGCAACGGGGCATGCGCCGGGATGAAGAAATGGAGTTTGAAATTTCAATTCCCCGTCCACCTCTAGCGCCGGGTCATTATTACTGCGGTGTTTCAGTCGGCAAAGGTGATCATCGGATGGGCATGGTGGATTTTGATACGGTGTTGGACACAATGGCCTTTGAAGTCCGTGCGCAAGAGGGTGATGGCGGCACAGTTGCGGAATGGTCGCGCGGCTGGGGACCGATTGCTTTTCCGCCTTTAAAGTACCGGCCGACCGACCGGGCTGCTTCATTTGACAACAAGAAAGACGATTCTGAAATGCTTGCCGCATAATCTTTATGGCGACTGAATATCCATTGGCCATTGTCATTCCGGCCTACAAAGCCACTTTCTTACGGGAGGTTTTGGACTCCGTCGCAAGTCAAACATGCCGGGAATTCCAGCTCTATATCGGCGATGATGCCAGCCCGGAAAACATCGGGGACATTGTCCGTGAATTCTCGAAGGCATTACCCACCAACTACCAGCGATTTGAAAAGAATGTGGGCCGCGATTCCCTCGTCAAGCATTGGGAGCGTTGTATTTCGATGAGTCACGAGCCGTGGATCTGGCTTTTTTCTGACGATGATTTGATGAACCCAGAATGCGTGGAAAATTTTCTCCAAGAATTACTGCTGACGAAAAATCACCATGATTTATATCGTTTCAATACAACTTCCATCAATCAAGCAGGAACGGTGCTTTCGGAAAACCCGCGAAAACCTCAGAACGAAACCGGCGCAGATTTTCTCGTGGCACGGCTGCGGGGGGGCCGGACGAGCACGGCGCAGGAATTGATTTTTTCGCGAGCTGCGTGGGAATCTGCAGGAGGCTTTCCGAACTTCCCGCTGGCCTGGGCCTCTGACGATGCCTTTATTGCCATGCTCGGTTCGGGTAAGCCTATCCGGACCATTCCTGAGGTGCGTATCAAATGGCGTTTGAGCGGCAAGAACATCTCCACGGATAATTCGTTTGCCACAGCGATCCAAAAGCTGCAAGCCTGTCGTGAATTTGTCGAATGGGCGATAGACTTCCTGAAAAAGAATCCGCCTTCCGATGGCCAGATCACAAACGGCGCACTCGCCCGGCTATTGGAGGACTGGTTTTTTATGCAGATGATTTACAGGAGGCAATTGCTCAATTTCACATCGAGCCTGCAGGTGGACAAGCTCGCGACCGCTTCATGGCATCGCCCGCGCGGTTATGGCTTCTTAAAAACAATGAAGTTCAATTATACCCTCGCGTGCGACAAGGTTTTCAATCGATGAAAAAAATTCTTTGCCTGACGTCGCATGACCTCAACGCGCCGGATTATGGCGCGGTTCTACGCGTGCGGAATATTTTCCAAATGCTCTCGCAACATGGTGAATTGCATGTGGTAGTTGCCAGCCATCAAAGGGACATGCTGGAAAATGTAAGATCGCCGCAGGCGGGGTTCCAACTGCGTGACAAAGTGCACTTTCCGGCAACCCACCGGTCTACGGCCCGGCGCCTGCGCGATAAGTTGAGCCGGAAATTTCTCAATATTAGCGGACACCAAGCCACTCCACATGATTGTGAACGGTTGCAAAAAATGTTGCCTGAGTATGACCTGGTTTGGGTTCATGGCCTGGAAGTCGCAAATGGTTTTAATATTTGGCGCTGGCCGAAAACGGTTTTAGACGTTGACGATATTCCCAGCAGCCTGCACCACCAGCGCCTATCGCAGGCGGCCACGCTGTCGGGCAAATATTGGGAATGCCGGCAAATGATTCTGTGGCGCCGGAACGAAAAATATCTTTCGGAACGTTTTGATGCGATCTGCGTTTGCAGCGAACCCGATCGGGAAAAATTAAACCACTCTGAAAAAACAGTAGTTCTCCCGAACGGTTTCGATTCCAAACAAAGGAAAACCGATCGAAATCCGACTATGCGTCCGCAAATTGGATTCGTAGGGACGTTTAAATATCCATCCAATCGTGATGGGGTCCGCTGGTTCATTGAAAATGTCTGGCCATCAGTCCTGCTAGAATTTCCACAGGCGCGCTTGCGCCTGGCCGGAGAAGCCGGCAAAGACTTTTTTGGCGGCCAGAATATCGATGTCCTGGGCTGGGTCGCAGACATGGATCATGAAACCGCAAACTGGTCACTAGCCATTGTTCCGGTCTTCACCGGCGGGGGCACACGAATCAAAATCCTCGAAGCTTTTAGCCGCAAATGCCCGGTTATTTCCACTTCTCTGGGGGCCTATGGTCACAAGGTCAAAAATGGGCACGAGCTGATGATCGCCGATACTTCCAAAGATTTTGCGGAAAATTGCATCCGTATTTTAGCAAATCCGTCCGAAGGCACGCGCCTGGCAGAAAATGCCTGGAACAAATTTAATGAAAGCTGCAAATGGGATTCACAGTCAGAATGCGTCTCAGAAATCGTCAGTAAAATCTGTGGCAAAGAAGCGCATTCCGGATCCGTCGAAACCTGGTTTAAGGCAATAAATGTTTTGCAAAATACGACTATAAGCAGCAAAGAACATAATGAAGCTGGCGTTAGCACCACGATAAAAAATTCCATTCCGCGAGTTTCTGTCATCATTCCGGTGTTTAACCGGGCATATTGCGTAGCGGATGCCGTTGAAAGTGTCCGTGGTCAAACGTTTAAGGATTATGAGATCATCGCTGTAGACGACGGATCGTCCGATGGCACGGCGGAGGTCCTGGAAAAGTTCGGGGACAAGGTTCGCCTAATCCGCCAGGTGAACCGTGGGGTTAGTGCCGCACGCAATACTGGCATCCGCGCTGCCCAGGGAAACTGGGTCGCTTTTTTGGATTCCGACGATCGCTGGCATCCGGAGAAGCTCGAACGGCAGCTCAAAGCTATTGATAAATACTCCGCTAAAATCTGTTTTACGCGTTGCGTTAATTCCCAGAAAGAAACGCTGCGCGATATCGAGTTCGTATCCTCGATATCCCACGAGCCAGAAATCCTTTATGTCCAAAATTCCGCAGATTCAGTCTGCCTGTCGCCGCGACACCCGCTGATCCAGACCATGGTTGCAGAAAAAAAGCTTTTGGAAAAGGCAGGGCTCTTTGATGAATCATTTCACGCGGCGGAGGATGCGGAGTTGATTTTCAGATTATCTTTTTTGTCGGGATTCATTTATATCGACCGCCCGCTGGCAACGATTTTCGAGTATTCCGTGAATAGCCTGACTTACACCGAGACGCTTGGACCAATGGCACGCAGACATCAATCCTATCTACGGCTCCTGGGGCAAATGTATTGGCGCCTGGCGGAAGCTTCACCGGAAAAGGTTTCAGCCGTGCGAAGGCAACTTGGTTATTTCATCTCACGCCGCGCCGAGATCGCCTGCGCCGCCGGGCAATTACCATTCGCCCGCGCCTTGGCCAGGGACGGAATTTTTTTTGCCGGAAGTTTCCGCGACTTTGCGCGGTGTGCGGGAATTTTACTGTTTCCTAATTTGGTTCGCAGCCGGGCGCAAAAGAAATGGCCAGTTTAACAATTAATCCGGTCACCCCATCTTTTTGCGCAAAGGCAAGGTGAACGATTTTATTTCGAGGAGTTATGGTTTTGGTATTGGGGGCCGAAAGTTATATCGGCAGGGTTTTTTGCGCGGAATTACTCCGGCGCGGGCATGAATACGCGTCGCTAACGGCGAAGGATTATTCCGACTTTCACTCACTGTTCAACTGCGTCCGGCGGGTTAAGCCGAAATTCATGGTCAACGCGACCGGGTGTGCCGGGGCGGACCCGGACGCCAATGAACCAGCGCGAGGAAAAATATTGCAGGCTAATACGATATTACCCCGTTATATCGCGCAAGTCTGCCTGATGACCAACACGCCGTGGGGGCACATTTCCTCATGCGGCATTTATTCCGGGGCAAAAGTGGTCATCGGGACAGGAGTGGTCGTCGAAAAGAAGATTGCGCGGGAGGAGTTGGTCCGGATGATCGAGGATTGCCCGGAAAAGATCCGGGGGTTCACGGAAGCGGACGAGCCGAATTTCTCTTTTCGTGCCGCCCCTTGCAATTTCTTGAGTGGCACGGCAGCCCTGGCGGAAGAAGCCATCCGTGGCATCGGTCGCAATTATCTCTGGCGGCTCGGCAAAACGTTCAACGAGCGCGATGAACCGGAAAACTTTCTCAGAGGCATCCAGCATGCCGAAAAAATCTACAATGGCGTACAGGCGTATTCGCACACGGAAGATTTTGTTCACGCCTGCCTGGACCTTTGGGAGCGGGAAGCGCCCTTTGGCATCTATAGTGTAGCAAATCCGGGCATACTCACAGCGAGTCAAATCACGGATATCATCCGGAAAACTCTCAACCCGCCGCGTCACTTCGAATTTTGGCAGGACGACATCGAATTTTACAATCACGCAAATAGGGTCTTACGCTGTAACTATGTCCTGGACGTTTCGAAGCTGCTTGCCACGGGCATAGAGATGAGACCATTGACCCAGGCTATTGAGGATTCCCTGAGAAACTGGCACTCGGATACCCATCAGGGTGAAATACATAAAGCTGCCGCTTAAAAATGAAATCGAAAACAAGGAAAGCCGCGTTCGTTCGCAAAAGCTTCGTTTTGCCTCCCCTCTTTAGCCTGTGTGTTTTGGGCCGCGCGGCCGAGGCGCAGGAAACATCCATGCAGTCAGAAACCGTGCAGCCGTTATCGCCACCGATTGAGTCCGTTTCTGAATTGCACATGACGAATGACTTTCAGGTTTTTCCTGTCCGCCCGGCGCCATCTGCGCCCATGCCTTATGAGCCGTTTCGGTGGGACCAATTTGTCATAAGGCCACATGCGGATTATCAATTGATTGCCGCCAAGGGCATACTCGCGGCGCCCAGCAATCAGGTAGATACGGTAATACAAAATATTTCGGCCGGTGTTTTAGTTAACCTGGGTCCGCACTGGTCTCTTGATTACACCGCCATGATCGGCCTTTATTCCAACACCAATTTCGGCACCGAAGTCGATCATAATATTACCCTTACCGGCCTGACCGCCTATCACGACTGGATTTTCGAATTCCTGCAAACGGTTGCGCTTTCCAAATCACCCCAAATCGAAACGGCCGGCCAGGTCGATGAGGACAATTACAATACAGCTGTCACCGGGCATCATGAAGACAACGAATATATCTCGGAAGATCTGGCCGTATATCAAAACATCCAGGAAACCAGCGGGGGTTATGAAAATAACCGCAGCTGGTCAATGCTGGATTGGCTGAACTACCAGCCGCAGTCCCGCTTCAACATCGGTATCGGCGCTGGATTGGGCTATGACAATGCTGATTTTGGGCCTGATTCGGTTTTCGAACAATTAGAAGCACGAGCCAACTGGCGGGCGACGGATAAACTCAGTTTTCAGGTCAACGGCGGTATCGAAGAAAGCGAATTTCTTGGCGGTGAGGGAGCGGGTGATTTGTTCAGTCCAATATATGGCGCTACGATCGAATACCAGCCCTTTTCCCAAACACAAATCTCCGCCTATGTAAACAGATCTGTTTCCCCGACGGTCTTCGTGGGTCAATATTCCGAGAATACTTCGATAGGATGCTCATTCAGTCAGCGGCTGTTCCAACAATTTTTTTTAAACCTTAATGGCAGCTACAACAACCAACAATATGTCGCGTCGGCCAGTGACATCGCCGCTGCGCGCACGGATAAATTTTATTCACTGTCCATGCGTCTTTCCCATTCATTCCTAAAACGCGGTACAGCGTCAATCTTTTACCAGTACGGCAGCGATAATTCCACAGCGGCAGGCTATTCGTTTTCGAGCAACCAATACGGGGTCGAAGTCAATTACAGCTTTTAACAGGATTTATGTCCGTCAAAGAACTCAAATTACGCGCAGAGAAAAATCAGTTCGCCTTTGAAGCCATCGTATTAAAGCGAAAGAAAAATTTCGCCCGGCTGGCGGGATTTTCCCTGGCTGTATTAGCACTGGCCCTGTGTTTCAGCCGGCCCCTGTATAATTTGTTTGGGCTGGTAACCAGTGACGACCTGTACACGGACATTCCGCTCATTCCGCTTATCAGTTTGTATCTTATTTGGATACGCCGTGAAAATTTGCCATTTTCGCTTCATACGGCGATCAAGCCTACGGCACTGTTTTCCGCAGCCGGACTGATGATCCTGGCGGCCTATTGGGCCACAGCGCAAAACGCCTCGTGGACAATAGAAAATTACCTGGCAATCAACGTCCTGGCCTTGCTGCTTATCTTTACCGGCGTTTGCTTTTTCTTCTTTGGGAAAGCTTTTATGAGTGCCATCGCGTTTCCCATGGTACTGCTGGTCTTTACCATCCCGTTCCCGGATTTTTTGCAGCATGGATTTGAAACTTTTTTACAATATGGATCAGCAATCTGCGCCGGGACGTTTTTTCATCTTTCCAGCGTACCGGTTTTTCGGGATGGCCTTAATTTTAAAATTCCAGGGTGCGTCATCCAAGTCGCCCCCGAGTGCAGCGGCATCCATTCCACGCTGGTCCTAGCAATCACGAGCTTGATCGGCGGCTGGCTCTTTTTACGTTCACCATGGAAGCGCACGGTGCTGGCACTGGCAGTCATACCCTTGGCGCTAATCCGAAATGGTTTTAGAATTTTTGTGATTGTCCGGCTATGCGCCGCCTATGGGCCAAAGATGCTGGCTTCGCCGATCCATCACCACGGGGGACCGTTGTTCTTTGCTTTGTCCCTGATTCCCTTCTTTCTGCTTTTGCTTTATCTGAGAAAAACTGAACGGATAAATAATGAACCTTTAGCTAAAAAATCGTTATGAAAAAGATCCAACTACTCTTAATGCTCTTCACCGTTCTGCTGATGGTTGCCGGCGCAGGCTGTTCCAAAGCGAAGAAATCCTATTTTCTCGACCGAGCCAACCGTTGGTTCGACTCCGGCCAGTTTGATAAGGCAGAAATCGAATATCTCAACGTCATTCAGGTTGACCCGCAGAATGTCCAGGCAGTGGGCAGGCTGGGGGTCATCTACTTTGACGAAGGGCGCTTTCAAAAGGCCGCGCCGTTTTTGTACAAGGGCAGTGAATTGGATACCAACAACATGGATTTGCATATGAAGCTGGCGCAAATCTATCTTGCCATCGGGATGTTGAAGGAGGCTCACAGTGAGAGTGGTTTTGTCCTGGATAGAAATCCCCAAGATCCCGACGCCCCGGTCCTGTTTGCCGAATCCGTCGTCAAACAAAATGATATCGAGGCCGTACAACAGCGGTTGCATGCGCTGGCACAAAATGGAGATGATGCGGCAGTAGAAACGGCTTTGGGGATGATCGCTTCGAACCAGCACGATCTTAAGACGGCCTTGACCGATTATCATCATGCCATCGCCTTTGATTCGCACTTTGCGCCCGCTTATGTCGCACTGGGCAATTCATTTTGGGAGCAAAATGATTTGAAAAGCGCGAAAGCCGCGTTCAAGGCTGCGGCGGATTTTGCGCCGCCCTACTCGCCGCTGCAATTGGCCTATGGCAAATTTGAAATTCAGTCTGGCGATTTCGCTAGCGCCGAAGGCTTTTTTGACGACCTTACCGCCAAAACTCCGAATTATGTACCGGCCTGGCTGGGCCTGGCGGAAGTCGCGCTCAATGAAAAGAAACTGGATGACTGTAGTACGGCCTTGAACAAGGCTCTCGCCGTTGATGCCGATAATCTTGATGCCCAAGTATTGCAAGCCCGGCTGGACATGGCGCGTTCGGATATAAACAAAGCGACGTCAGAATTGGAGCGGCTGGTCAAAATGTATCCGCAGGCTTCGCATGTCCATTATCAACTGGCGCTGGCCTACGTCCTTGAGAACCAGCCAAACAAAGCTTTAAACCAATCGCATGAGGCGTTGGACCTGGATTCTCATTCTATTGAAGCGGCATTTTTGCTCGCGCAATTGGAATTAAAGACGGGTGATACGGATTCTGCCATCGATTTACTTAAACAATTCGTCAGGAACCAGCCGGATTTGATCCAGGCAAAACTGTTGTTGGCAGAGGCTTATCGCGTCCAAAATAATTTCAATGGAGCGTTGGAAATTTACCAACAATTGGAACAAGCCTTTCCTAAAAATCCGCAAATTCCCCTGCTGGCTGGGGCTACTTTCATCCAACAACTCAACGAAACGGCGGCAAGACAGGAATTTAATCGAGCGCTGGCAATCACACCCGGCAATCTCGACGCTCAGGAAGAACTGGCGCAATTGGATTTAGCAGATCACCAGTATGCCACTGCACAAAAACGGGTTGAACAGATTGTCACGAAAAACCCGCAGCAGGCATTTCCTCAAATTTTGCTCGCCAAAATTTTCCTTTCAAAGGGTGAAACCAATCAGGCCATAACAGCGCTCTCCAAGGCATCAACTTTGCCGGAAGGTTCATCAGCGGATTTGTTGCTCGCGCAGTTGTATTCCAATTCCAAACAGGATCAAAAGGCGCTGGAGACGCTTAATGTTGTGCTCGGAAATAATCCCAAAGACGTCGGGGCACTTATGTTGGTTGGCCTCATTCAAAGTGACCTGAAGAATTACCGGGCGGCGGCGGATGCTTATGAAAAATTGCTAGGGATCGATCCGCAATACAGCCCGGCGCTGAACAACCTGGCCTGGTTGTATTCGGACAATCTCGGCGATGTAAATAAAGCTTACGACCTGGCGCAACATGCACGCCAATTACTGCCAGCGGATCCGGCTACCGCGGATACACTGGGTTGGGTTCTTTTCCAGAAAAGGCAATATCCGTCCGCGCTGAAGCTGTTCCAAGAGAGTGCGAATCAATTGTCGGATAATGCCGAAGTACAATTTCATGTCGGCATCGCTCATTATATGCTGATGGATGAAGATGCTGCGCGCAGCGCCTTTCAGCGCGCACTCAATCTGAACAAAGAATATTCCGAACGCAGCCAGTGTGAAGATTGCCTGGAAATCTTGAACATCGATCCCAAGACGGCTGATGCCGCGGCGGTGGGCCGTCTGGAAAGCCAATTCTCAGCCAGACCAAGTGATCCGATCGCCTTCACAAAGCTGGCCGCGATCTACCAGCGGGACAACAACACGGCCAAGGCGATGGCTCTTTGTGAAACGGCCTTAAAAGCGAATCCGCAAAACGTGAACGCCGACCTGCTCCTCGCACAGCTTTGCGCTTCGAGTAATCCGCAGCGGGCGTTTGAACTGGCCAAGGCAGCTTATCAATTGAAGCCGGACGATATGCAGGTGTGCGCCACGCTCGGGCGCATGGCATTCCTGAATGGAAATGATCACTGGGCTTATAATTTACTCGCACAAGCTTCGCAAAATCAGCCAGACAATGCGCAAACACTTTTTGATTTTGCAAACACGGCGTTTTGTATAGGTAAAATATCGGACGCTCAAACGGCGATGCAAAGTTCTTTGCAGGATGGCCTTTCCATCTCCCAATCAGCGGACGCTAAAAACTTCCTCGACTTGATCGCCGTGTGTCAAAATCCGGAGCAGGCGGCGTCGGCGGAGCCTCATGTTGACAGCATCTTGAGTTCGAGCCCAAACAATGCAGCCGCCCTGTTGGCGAAAGCCGTCATTGACACGCAAAATCGAAATTCTTTTGGCGCCGAAAGCGGTTATGAAAAACTGCTGAGCCTTCATCGCGATTGCACGGTCGCACAGAAAAACCTGGCCATTCTCTATGCTCAAAATCTTGTTGATCCTGACAAAGCATATCCGGTTGCCGTTAAAGCCCGTGAAGCTTTCCCGGACGATCCGCAAGTGGCCAAGGCCCTGGCATTAATTCTTTTTCAGCGAGGTGATTACGTGCGCGCTGCGGATTTATTCAACACAATTTCTGATTCGACTACTGCCGACGCCGAATTATTTTACTGCCTGGGCATTTCGGAATTCCGTCTAAAGAATTACACCGACAGCAGAAAATCGCTTCAGCATGCACTCACTTTGAACCTGTCGGGGCAGCAAGCAACTGATGCACGGCAAACGCTCGCTGAGTTGAATAATTAAGTCGTTTCTCGTGTAAGTTTTCGGAAAAATGTCGGCGGATTTTACGGTGCCAAAAACGGTAATTCTCCTTTAGAATCAAGGGTCTCAACAAATTTTCTAAAACACGTCGGTAAAATTTACGATCCAGTGTTAAAACTGATTCAAAATCCCGCACAAAACCTAGTGGCACTCCCTATGCTTTAGATAAAAACTGACGATTGCAAAATACAAGGAAATCGAACAAGGAGTATGTAGTATGAAAAGTAAATTGATTGGTATGGCGGCGACCGCAATGGTCGTCCTGGGTGTAGGTGGAATTGCTCAAGCGGTTCCGATTAGCGGCGACATCACCTTTGCTGGTGGCGTAACTCTCAACACTTCCTCGGCAGGAACTGCCGCTGAGGTTTTGAATTGGACTGGTCCCGGCGGCACAGGTTTGCCGCTTGTTATCAGCGATGACGGAAGCTTTTCCGGTATTGCGCCCGGTACAACGGCAACGTTTGCAAGTCCTTGGTTTTTCAACTCGGGATCGGTGACGGCGCTGTTCACAGTGGGTGGCTTTACGTATAACCTAACTTCATCACATATCATTTACCAAGGTGGGAACCCCGCCGGCGTGGTGGTGGACGGAATTGGCTCTATCTCGGGGAACGGCCTCGACTCGGAAGCCATGGACTGGAGCTTCTCCACGTCCGATCCGTCCGCTCTCGGAGTAGATGCTGCGGTGTTCTCGTTTCAAGTGGCGGCAGGCACGACGGGAACTGTTCCGGATGGTGGCACGACCGCGATGCTGCTGGGCTTGGGCGTCCTCGGGCTTGGCTTGCTGAAGAAACAGATCTTCGCTTAACCAAAGCATTGTCAGCACACAATTTTTGGGCGGGAAAATTTTCCCGCTCAAAATTTATTTTTCTCGACACGTCTTCAAGAGGTTTCAGTTCCAACCCGATCAACCGACGAACACGAAACTCTTATGAATCCAAAACTGCTCATCGTTGATGACGACGAAGAAATTCGCACACAAATGAAGTGGGCGTTGGCAAAGGATTATGAAATCCTCCTGGCCGGCGACCGGACTGAAGCAGTAGAAAAGTTTTCTACGGAAAAGCCTTCTTCAGTTTTGCTCGACCTTGGTTTACCGCCCCATCCGGGAAATCCTGAAGAAGGCCTGACAGCGCTATCCGAATTGCTGGCCATCGACCGGCTCGCCAAAATTGTCATTATCACAGGCCAAAATGAAAAAGAAATCGCCCTCCGTGCCATCGGCGCCGGTGCGTATGATTTTTTATGCAAACCGGTCCAGACGGAGGAACTCAATTTTCTTCTAAAGCGCTGCGTTCACGTCACGCAGTTAGAGAAGGAATTTGCCTGGATACAGAGTTCTTTTGGCGGCGAACCCTTTGAAGGAATCCTTGGCGGCAGTCCTAAAATGCGACCAGTTTTCGAGATGATCCGCAAAGTGGCAACCACCGATGCCTCGGTGCTGATCCTTGGAGAAAGCGGTACGGGCAAGGAGATGGTGGCACGCGCGGTTCACAATAAAAGTGAGCGATGCGGCGGACCCTTTATCGCAATCAATTGCGGCGCCATCCCGGAAAATCTCCTGGAAAGTGAATTGTTTGGGCATGAGCGCGGCGCTTTCACGGGTGCCCATGTCCAGCGCCAAGGCAGGATCGAAACGGCCAACGGTGGAACATTGTTTTTAGACGAGATCGGCGAAATGCCAGCGCCATTGCAAGTGAAATTGCTCCGGTTTTTGCAGGAACAAACTTTCACGCGAGTCGGCGGACGGGAGGAAATCCAGGTCAATGTTCGCGTCATCGCCGCAACGAATGCCGATCTGCAAAAGCACATGACCGAAGGCAAGTTTCGTGAAGACCTATTTTATCGGCTCGCGGTAGTGCAAGTTTTATTGCCGCCGCTGCGGGAGCGTGAAAATGACATTCAACTGCTGGCGAAATTTTTCTTACAGCATTTTGCTACGGATGCCAACAAACCTGACCTCGCCTTCGATACAGACGCCTTGCGCGCTTTGAACAAGCATCTCTGGCCTGGAAATGTGAGGGAGCTGGAAAATTGTATTCGCCGCGCGGTGATCATGGCCGATGGCAGGCGGGTAACGGCGCATGACCTGGAATTGAACGGCAATGGAATCAAAACCAACGGCGCGGTGACCATGAAAGATGCACGCGAAGCGGTGGAGCGCCAGATGGTGCAGCAGGCATTGAGAAAATATTCCGGCAAAATTACGCCTGCAGCCGCAGAGCTTGGATTAAGCCGCCCGACTCTTTATGAGTTAATGGGAAAATTAGGAATCACTAAAGAAGCTGCCTAACGCCTCAGGAAGGCAAATCGTGAGAACCGTCGGCCCAGCTTTGTAGAAAGGCAAGTATCTCAGGGAAACTTCCGCTGCGGGCGGTGCGCACAAAAAACCCGGACACGGCTGCACCCAAGAGCAGGCTTTCTTCCACGGAAAGGCCAAGTAAGCTTCCAGTGAGCCAGCCTGAGTTAAAGCGATCACCAGCTCCCACGCTCCTGCGAGGCGCCGGACAATAGGGACCATTCACAGTCACCACGCCATTGACGGTCGCCCCTGTGGCTGATTTAATCAGATGGATGCCCACTTCTGAAATCTGCGCATGCGCGCGAAGTTCCAAAGCGAGACGCTCCACATCGCGAAGTTCGTGCGAAGCTTCTGCGAGCCCTAATGCCCGGGCGATTTGGTTTGCTTCATTGCCATTCAGGCTGAGCGTGGTTGGGCCAATCCTCTCGAAGCCCGCGAGTGCATCCAGCATGCCAATAAGATCGGCTGGAGCACGGCTGGCAGGGTCGGCCAGATCCAGAAAAAATCGCGGCCGCTGAGCAAGTCTTAAAAATATTTCTTTTTGCAAAAATTTCCAGCACTCCGTCATGTGCGGGTACACTGACCAACTGGTCAGCATAATACCCGCGGCCCGCTCACAGGCTTTCCGATAGTTACCGTCCGCCATCTGGCGGGCCAGATAATCCGGTGTAAAATCTGCGAAGTGACTGAATGAACAGAACATCAACTTACCATCCTTGAATTCATAAACTATTGCCCGGCCAGGTTCCATACCCACGGGGTTCACCAGCCGGCATTTCGCACGAAATTCTTCAAAGACCGAATCCGGCGACCTGCCAATACCCGCAAAAGCGTCCATCGGAAATCCAAGGGTGGCAAGGCCATCCCCAGAATTGACCGCACACCCACCCGCAGCGCGGTGAAGGGTCACAAATTCCCGGAGGCCACTGCGGCCTGCCGAGGAGGTTGCCCATGTTCCAAACTCTTTAATGGTGGGTACTGGAATATAGGCTTTCGGGGAATTACGGGTGCCGACGACTTCGATAACCTCATCCACGAAAGCGTCGAATCCAGCGACGACAGGAAGTGAAGGCACAAGCGTGAGCCGGTCTTTCAACTTCGCTGCAAGTTCGAGGAGATTCATTGAAGTCAGTTATAAAACAGTCCTGGCGCCTATTCCACAAGAAGAGTTACAAGGCACGAGCTTTGCGGTGGCCAGGGGGATGTTATTTTCGCGCTTCCCATAACAAACGCAGGACAGGCGGCTCATCTTCATCCACTTCAGGAAATCTTCCAATGTTCGAATCCACAAAAAAGTTATCATTCTGATCGTCATTGGCGGTGGACACTTCTCCGATAATCGCCTCTTCGCTTTCCGGCCAAAAGGCATGGTAAATTCCTGGCTCGATGGTGACCCGCTCACCGGGTTCCAAAACAATCGGTTCACCAGAACGAATCAGTACTTTCTCGCCATTCCGGAGAAGCGGGAAAGAATCTCCCTGGCGGGTTTGCCCAGGGTGTGACTTCCAAAGCTCAATGACCAGGCGTCCGTTTCGGCAAATAATATCTTCCTTCTTCTTTCGATGGGTATGCATCGGCGTGACCTGACGGCATCGGGAATACATCAGTTTTTCACAATATTCGGGCTGCTCGGTAAGGTTGAGTAAAACGAGGCCGATCTGATCGAAGTTACCCAATCCGCAGTCGGTGACGTCCCAACGCGGATTTGGCGGCAATGACCAGCCACTGTTTTGGAAGCAATTTTCTGCATTCTTTAGCGCCTGATTAATTTGTGATCGCTTCATATGGCCGAAACTTTCTTTGCATTAAATATTCTCTTGAAAATCTTACTACCGACAAATTGAGCTTGCCCCGACAATTGGTTTTCGATGCGAATAACTTCATTCCATTTGGCCATCCGTTCACTCCGGGAAAATGAACCGACTTTGAGTTGGCCGGCATTGGTGGCCACGGCGAGATGGGTGATGAATGCGTCCTCGGTTTCGCCGGAACGGGCAGAGATTACCGGAAGCCAGCCGGCCTCCTGGGTTAAGCGAATCGCCTTTATGGTTTCAGTCACCGTGCCAATTTGGTTCAGCTTGATCAGCACGGCGTTGGCGATGCCTTTCTCGATACCCGCGTGGATACGCTGAAGATTCGTTGTGAACAGATCATCTCCAATAATCTGGAGCCGAGCACCAAGCCGCTGGAAAACCATCTGCCAGCCATCCCAATCAGTGTCCGCCATCGGGTCTTCGATAGAAATGATCGGATACCGATCACACCAATCTTCCAGCATAGCGGCGAATTCCGAATTGGAGAATTTTCTTTTTTCCAGCGAGAAACAATAGGTTCCCGTTTTTCCATCAAACAAATCACTCGCGGCAATATCCAAGGAAATTGCGGCGTCTTTCCTCGGTTCATAACCGGCCTGTTCGATAGCTTCGACCATCAATTGTAACGCTTCTTCGTTGGTTTTAAATTCCGGCCAATAACCACCTTCATCCGCCACGCCAAAAAACTTTCCGCGTTCTTTCAAAATATCCCCGGCAGCATGATATACGTTATACGTAATTTCCATGACCTCTGCGAAATTGCGCGCGCCGGTAGCGATGAGTAAATAATCTTGCACATCCGTCCGCCAATTCGCATGGGCACCACCGCCGAGAATTTGGATCTCTGGCAACGGCAAAAGTTTCCCCGCACCGTGACCGAGATAAGCAAAAAGTGCTTCACCCCGTGCCGAGGCCGCCGCATTGGCAGCGGCCATGGAAACGGACAAAATCGCATTCGCACCGAGCTGGCTTTTGTTTTGGGTACCGTCGAGGGCGATCATGGCTTCGTCCAATGCGCCCTGGTCGAACACATCCCGCCCAACCAGAGCAGGCGCAATAATTTCCTGAACATTGGTCATGGCCTGGTAAACGGATTTGCCCCGGAAACGTTTTGGGTCGCCATCGCGCAATTCCAAGGCTTCGAACTGGCCGGTGGAGGCACCGGAAGGCACGCTGCCACGACCGCGGATGCCGTTTTCGAGCGCCACCTCCGTTTCAATGGTGGGATGACCACGCGAATCAAAAATCTGCCGAGCTGAAATGGAGGCTATTTTCATTTTTTAAACACACTCAGTTCCTTAAACCATGCATCGGTAATACGGCGCAGCGAGAATCTTTCATTCGGAAGTTCTGATGAAACAAAATCGCGAGTAAATTGTTGCCGGGGGGCATCCAGGTATTCAACGGGCGACTTGCCATCCATGCGAGCGAGCATCAGCATTAACAGCAGCCGAACAACGCGCGCCTCCAGTTCCGGCGAGGGCCGGGCCTTTTGATATTCGAACCAGAATTTTTCAATCATCCATCGCAGACAGACATCGCGCGGCACATGCAACAAGGACTTAAGGAAAAAATGATTTAGTAAAAACGCAAGATCAAAGGCAGGTTCCCCGTACCAAGCCACCTCGCAATCCAAGAGGACCATGAGATCGTTGCTCACAAGGATATTTTTCGGGCTGAAATCGCCATGGACCAGACATTCACGGACACCAGACAGGCGTGCGACCTCGGCCTCAAATTGAGGTCGCAAGGCAGGATGCTTCATCCCAGTGGCCAGCAAAAACGGTTCAATCCGCAGTTGGAAAAAAATTTTCCCCGCGTCAAACAGATGCATCGCCTCTGTGTCTCCTGCTGAATGCCGGTGAATTTGGGCGAGAATTTCTCCGGCACGGCTTGCATGTTCCAAATCGGTTTTGCCTGCGAGCAAAAGCTGCTTCCAATTCGAAAAGCCGCCGTTCAAATGCTCCATCGCAAAGTAATTGTTGGTGACGGAACACTGCCGAAGCGCCGGGACCGCATGCGGCAAAAATTTCGCAACATAGCGAATATATTGCCATTCATAGCAGTTGCGAACGATGTCGGCATACCAGTCCGCCTGGACGTTCAACTTTGCCAATGCCCGTTTCACAACGAACCGGTCGGTGCCGTCTTCGACCAGGTAAATTTCACAGGACACGCCACCGCTTAACGGGGTAAGTCGCGCGTTGGGTGCGCGCACGACGCCATCACGCCGGAGCAATTCCAAAAAAGTTCCCGGTTCGTTCATCTCAAGCAAGCGGGCGGGCAATCGTTTGCGAACGCAAGTAATCGTTAAAGGTTTCAGGGCTGTTCACGCCACCACCAAAGCCGCTCAGGTTAATGCCGCCGTAGGGCAATCCATAAGCGAAGACGTTGTGGGCGTTAATCCAACTGTTGCCGGCAATCATCTGATCGGCGACGCGGCCAGCGCGCTTGAGGTCGGTGCTCCACACACTATTTGCCAGGCCGTAGGCGAGCTGGTTAACGAGGTCGATGGCAGCGTTTTCATCCTTAAACTTGAGCAGAAACGCGCTGGGCCCAAAGATCTCTTCGCGACAGCAAATATTTTCCGGAGAACCGGCGAGCAAACTCGGTTGGACATAAAAACCGCCTTCATATCCTCGGGGCGCGATAGTTCCGCCGGGTAGAATTGCCTCAGCGCCCTGCTTCACACCATTTTCCAAATAGCGCTGGACACGCCGGCGTTGGGCTTCACTCACGAGCGGACCCATTTGGGTTTCGCGCTGTGGACCGGGACCAGTTTTAGTTCCTTTCAACGCGGCGGCTGCCTTGTCCACGAAGCGATCATAAATTTTTTCGTGGATAAGCCATCGCGTGGCCGTACAGCAAACCTGCCCGGTGTTCAAAGTAATGGCTCCGGCCAGCTTTTGGGCTGCCGAATCGACGTCCACATCATCAAAGACTATTGCGGCACCCTTGCCGCCGAGTTCCAATTTGCAGGGAACCAGATTGCGCCCGCAGGCTTCACCAATTTTTTTGCCGACTTCGGGTGAACCCGTAAAGGACATGCGCTTAATTTTGGAGTGCGCGGCCAAGGCTGCGCCTGCCGATGAACCATCGCCCATCACCACATTGATGACGCCGTCGGGGATACCTGCCTCTGCCGCCAGTTTTGCGGCGAAAAGAGAACTCAAGGGTGTCACCTCTGAAGGTTTGACGACAACTGTGTTGCCAGCTGCCAGGGCTGGCGCGATGCCCCAGAGCAGGAGCGTGAACGGAAAATTCCATGGAAAGACGAAGCCGCACACGCCATAAGGCGCGCGATGAACACGCGCTTCGATATTTTTCAGCGCCAGCGGAATATCATAGTACGCTTGTGTCGAGAGGTTCGCGAAATAGCGCAGGCATTCGATGCCAAACGGTATATCAAAGCCTTCCGTCGCGGTGATGGCTTTACCTACATCCAGCGATTCCAGCAACGCGAGATCGGCAGAATGCTTTTCCAATTGTTCTGCGAAACGATGTAGTTTTATGGCACGTTCATTAGCAGAAAGCGCTGACCAAGTTGGAAATGCTTTCCAGGCGACTCCTATGGCTTCGTCAATTTCCGCGGCACCTCCCATGGCGACTGTGGCCAAGATTGTACCATCGGAGGGATTGAGGACCTGCGCCGTAGCATTACCAGCACCAGAGCTCCAACATCCACCAATAAAATGCTGAAGAGGGACGCTTAAAAACCCGGCGACGTTTTTGGTGAGTTGAGTATCCATATGAACTATTTCGATTCGTCGTAACTTGCTGTGGTTTGTGTCAATTTCAAATCGCCATCAAGTGAGCGCAGAGGCGGAATGAGTCTGGTTTGCAGTTCGCCATGATAGGCCCTGACCGCTTCTTCCGGAGAAATTTCGCTATCGGCGATACGGCGCAGAAATGAAATAAATATTAACGGGTCTTCGGCATCTTTGATTTTGCGACCGAACAATGCCACGCGTGCGCCGTATTTTTGGGCGTCAGCGAGTAGTTTGAAGGCGTCGTAAGTCGTCCCGCTGCCTCCGCCCAACACACCCACAATGACAGACGGGTCATAGGCGACGAGTTCTTCAAGTGCGCGTGGACCGAAATAGGGAATTTTCAGGAAAACCGGCCGCGCGGACAAGGGAACGCCGGCCAGCGTTCGGCAGACACTATCGTTAACAAACGCAGGAATTTCCTCAGGCCGCAATCCGGCGTCAATGTTAGGGGCAAACACCTCGAGAAAATAATTGAAATTTTTCCGCTGGGCTTCGGCTCGAAACTCTTTGAACGCGAGCAGCGACTCGCGGTCCGCTGACAATTGATTGTTGAAGGTAATCGAGTACAAGCCCAGATTTACGGTCGGCTCATCAGGGCGTTCGGCGGTGAGGCTACCGTATTGAGCCTCTTCTATGAAACCACTGGCGAATGGCGCGGATGGTTGTTCGCGATAACGTCCGCCGCGCGGGCACCAGACATCACTAGTATCATTAATACGCACGGCGGGAGTAACATTACCGGAATCGAATAGCCGCTCATGATGAGCCAGCAGGCTCATCGTGGAAATAGATGCGAGCATGATATCCACGGCACCCTGCCGAACGATGGCGCGGATGTGCTCGTGAAATTGGGGCATGGTCCGATAGGGTGAACGACCAGCAGGACTAGGATAAACTTTCCCAGGACTGGGAACGCCCCAAGCCATGTCAGCATCCCGCGCATCTGCAATGATAAACTCGCGGGATGATGGGTTCTCACGGATGCGTTTTAGCTTTTGAACTAAAGCGGGCTTCATGTTCTTTTAAGTTACGGCGAAGGTGAATAAATACCACTATTAGTTTGCAAATCACACGTATTTAATTAACACCGCACTAAAAGATGCCAATACCAATGAGAGCAGAGAATTTCCACCAGTTGATGGATCAACGAACGGATGTTTTCGGCGGAAGGCGAACGGCACTATGGGAACCCAGACGAACCAAGAATTCGCGCGCGTGCTGTTCCTGCATCTGCCGGGTTTGACTGCGGAATTCAGTCGGGGACAAACCAGTGATTTCGCGGAACCGCCGGTTAAAATTAGCCAAATTATTGTAGCCGCATTTGAAAGCAGTTTGGGTGATACTCTCCTGCTGACCGGCGAGTTGGGCACAAACTTTAGCCACACGCAGTTCATTCAAATAACGCTGGAAAACACGTCCGACGCGGAATTTGAACCAGCGGCTGAAACCTTGCGGCGACATTTTCATCTCCGCGGCGCACTGCGCCTGCGTGATGGGTTCAGCAAAATGATTTTGAATCCATTCCAACAGTCGTTCCAAACGTGGATCGGGGCCTTCGGCATCCATTCCCGCATAGGCACCGTTCAAATAATGAAATGGCAGGTGAAGCAAACGCTGAAAGATGCCAAGAAATTGAATCAGACTTTCCAGTGAATGCGATGGCTGTGCAACGAGAGCTTCAATTTGATCGCCAATTTCCCGCCGACCCAAACCTGTAAACCGTAGGCCACGCGCAGCCTGGGCCAGAAAAAAACCCAGCTTCCGGACTTCCGGCAGTTGCCAGAATTCATTGCTCCAGTACTTTGGCAAAAATTGGACTACAAACCATTCGGCCTCACCCGGCTGGTCAAATGCCGAGGCCCACGTATGAGGCAGCCGGCTGCCAAGCAATACCAAGTCGCCGGCTTCAAATCGCTCGATTGACCGGCCGACGTAGCGCAGACCGCGACCTTTCCGAATCCATACCAACTCCACCTCATGATGATAGTGCCAAAGAAAGTGGACAGTCGGCTCGTGGTATCGGCTCACCATGAAAGCATGGGTTCCTGCCTGCGGCAAGGGAACAAGCCGGGGCTGGCCATGGACTTCGGGTTGGGGAACGATCTGCACATCACAAGTTAACTCCGTACGTGTGATTTGCAAACCGATAGTTGTGAACGTGACCATTTCGGGGCATGCTTTTATGAAATAACCCACGTGAACCATGAGTAGCATAAAGCTTCAAACGCTATTGGTCGTTTGCTTTGCTGCTTCTGGCCATTTAGCATTGATGATGCGGGATGCTTGTTACGAATCCTGACATCGCTGCAAATCACATCCAAATAGGGAACGACATCATCCGCCCCTTATGTTATGATTTTATTTGGAACCAGCGCATGCAGTCCGGTCACCAGCAGTAGCATATGACAAGGAATCGTCTTAACGGCTTTGTTTATCTTTGCCTCCAGTTAAAGACGATATTGACCGTATTGTTTTTGATTATCCTTCCAACTGCTATGAAGGCCATGGCATCGGACCTTCCAGAACCTTCCCATCTGTTTGTTGGCCATGATGCCACTGGAGAACTGGAGGTATTTAAACTCGATAACGTTGGCACGCTTTATCACCGGTGGCGGAAAACCTCTAATGGCGCATGGTCATCATGGTCGAGCCTGGGAGGTTCGCTATCTCCAGGGCTTGCCATCATCAGCAATGTTAACGGCAAAATGGAAATTTTTGGGGTAGGCCGAACGACCCAAAATCTTGAATGCATACGGCAATTAAGCGCCAATAGTCTCGATTGGTCTTCGTGGACCAATCTAGGAGGGGTGCTTGAACCTGCCGTTACGGCTGAAAAAAATCTGGATGGACGAATCGAAGTATTCGCTGTAGATAACGCCACCCATCGTGTTAAGCACATCTTTCAAACCGGTTCCGGCTGGTCATCGTGGGCAGACCTCGGCGACTCGGTTCAATCCGATTTGAAGGTAATGAAAAATAGTGATGGCCGCCTCGAACTTTTCGGAATAGCTATGGATAATGGGACCTTGTTTCATTGCTGGCAACTTCGCCCCAATACGACGAATGAATGGTCTACCTGGACCGGTCTTGGCGGGGCAATCCTGCCGGGATTTGCGATTGCCCCGAATACAGCCGGGCGGCTGGATATTTTCGCAGTGAATCGAACCAACGAAACGGTATGCCGAATCAGCCAGGTGATTCCGTCGGACAGCAGGTATTGGACGTCCTGGCAGGATTTCGGGGCCACGGTTAAGCCGGGACTGGCCATCGGGCTAAGCGGCGACGGGCGATTGGAAGTGTTCGGAATTAATGCCAGCAATTCGATGATTTTACATCGCTGGGAATTACTGGTGAATGGTTCGGATAAATGGTCGGAATGGACCAGCCTGGGGGAAAAAACCGTTGCTGCTCCGGTGGTTGGCGAAAATGAAGATGGAAACCTGGAAGTGTTTGCCGCAGACCCGAATAATGAAGACTTGATTCATTATCGGCGCCAAATTAGTAATGCCAGCGGTTGGCTGGACTGGTCCAGTCTGGACCAACCGGTTTTTACTTACGCCTCCCGTTCGTGGCACGTAGATGAAGGCCTGCCGGATAACGTGGTTCAGGCCATCGCCCAAACCACTGATGGTTTTTTATGGATTGGAACTCGGGAAGGCTTGGCGCGGTTTGATGGAAGCCAGTTTGTTTGTTACAATACACTGAATACTCCCAAGCTGAAAAATTCTTCCATCACAGCCCTGTGCGCCGGTAAAGACGGCTCTCTTTGGATTGGCACGGACGGCGGCGGGCTTATCCGCCTGAACAATGGTGTCTTTACCCAATTTGCAACAACCAACGGGTTAGCCGGGGATGAAGTGCAGGTCATTTATGAAAGCAAGGACGGCACTCTCTGGGTCGGCACCACTACCGGCATGAGTTGTTATCGGAACAGGGAATTTCATACCTATTCGGAACATGACGGATTGCTGTCGGACAATGTCAGGTGCATTTATGAGGACCGGGATGAGAATCTGTGGATTGCAACGGGCAAGGGTCTCAATCGGATGGGGCAGACGGGAGCAATGGCCGCCTTTTTTATGCCGAATGGCTTGCCAAACGATTCGGTCCGCGCCATTTGCCAGGACCAGGGCGGCCGAATATGGGTTGGGTCGAACAATGGCCTGCTTTGGTACAATGCGTATTGGGGAAATACCTTTTATGCTTATAACACCAAATATGGTTTGTCTGATATGTTTGTAAGCGCTGCCTGTGAG
>DASXFM010000324.1:0-3903 GCA_036489615.1 Verrucomicrobiia bacterium
GCGTTTTCAGGAGCCGAATTTGTGCGCAACGTTGTTGAGCCGGGCCGTGATGGGAAACATCGTCGTTGACCACGAAGAAGTCGCCCGGACCTTCCCCGAAGGGCGCGGCAGGCTTAAACTGATCATGATTTACGAGGTGCAGGCTGGCCGGATTGCCCGGGCATGGTTCATCCCGGGCGAGAAATCGTTGGATTAGGTAACGCTAACATTAATGGCTTGAAACCAAAAGCCCGACGAAATAGGCCAAACCGGCTCTTGCCAGAAAATGAAACTTTGGCAACATGAGAAGCGTTTCAAGGAGCGACACCAAGTCGAAATCGCCAACGGCCATGAGCCAAAACAAGACAAAAAATCCGTCAATTTCGGAAGCGGAGGTCCTTGATGCTCCGCGCAAGCCAGTTTCTCCGTCCAGGATTTTTTCCGGTGGCGGCGAAATGGGCGAGCGCATCCGGAGTTTGGATTGGAGCAAGACGCCGATTGGGCCCATCGCGCATTGGCCGCCAAGCCTGGTCACATCCGTTCGCATCATGCTGGCCTCACGGCAACCGATCTGGATCGGTTGGGGCCCCGAATTTATCTACCTCTACAACGACGCCTATAAGGCCATCATCGGGGGACGGCATCCATCGGCGCTGGGCAAACCAACGCGAGAAGTGTGGCCGGAAATCTGGGACATCATTGGCCCCATGCTCCGAAGCGCGACGCAGGGAGTGGAAGGCACCTACGTGGAGGAGCAGTTGCTCATCATGCAACGGCACGGATTCAGTGAGGAGACGTATTATACGTATTCCTACACTCCCATCCCGGACGGAGAGGGGACTGGCGGGATCATTTGCGCCAACACGGACGATACCCAGAGAGTCATCGGGCGGCGAAGGATTTCACTCCTGCAGGAATTGGCGGCATCGGCCGACGTGCGAAACGTGCAGGAAGTGTGCGATCGCGTTGCTGTGGCCCTGGCGACCAATTCCAAAGATTTGCCGTTCGTCTTAATTTATTTGCTCGATTCGTCCGGTAAAAATCTTGTGCTCTCGGGTACCGCCGGGATTTGGAGCGGCCATGCCGCTGCTCCCGACCTGGTAAGCCTTAAGGAGGACGGCCTGTGGCCTTTGGCGCAGGTGTTGCAATCGAACTCTCTGCGAGTCGTGGATGTCACACGCTTTCCCCAATTGCCCGCCGGCCCCTGGCCGCAGTCGCCGGCCCAGGCGGTCGTTCTGCCGATTGCCGCGGGTGCGGAAAGAGCCCGCACCGGGGTGGTGATCGCCGGATTGAACCCCTTTTGCAAGTTCAACGACCAATATCAATTGTTTCTTTCCCTGGTCTCCATCCAAATCGCCGCCGCTATCACCAATGCCCGCGCCTACGAGGAAGAACGCAAACGCGCCGAATCCCTGGCCGAACTGGACCGTGCCAAGACGACATTCTTTAGCAATGTCAGCCATGAACTGCGCACCCCGCTCACGCTCATGCTCGGGCCGATCGAGGACGAATTGCGGGAACACCCGGAGACGCGGCCCCGCCTGGAGCTCGCCCATCGCAACGCCCTGCGCCTGCTCAGGCTGGTAAATACACTGCTGGATTTTTCGCGCATTGAAGCCGGGCGCGTGCAGATGGCCTATGAACCCACAGACCTGGCCGCGTACACGCGGGAACTGACTGAGGGTTTTCGGCCGGCGATGGAAAACGCCGGTTTGATATTCAACGTGGATTGTCCCGCCCTGCCCGGGCCCATTCATCTGGACCGCGAAGTTTGGGAAAAGGTCGTTCTCAATCTTCTCAGCAATGCCTTTAAATATACTCTTAAAGGAAGTGTGACCGTGGAACTGCGCATGGGGGAAAAGGGCGCCGAATTGGCTGTGCGGGACACCGGCACGGGAATTCCCGGGGCGGAGTTGCCGCGCTTGTTCCAACGCTTTCATCGCGTGCGCAATACTGAGGCGCGAACGCACGAAGGAACGGGCATCGGACTGGCGCTGGTACAGGAGCTCGTCCGGCTTCACGGCGGGGATATCCGCGTGGACAGTATCGAGCGCAACGGAACCACTTTTACCGTGACCATACCCGCCGGCGCCCAACATTTGCCGAAAGAACAGTCCGTTGCAAACCGCAGCCGGGCGTCTACGGCAACAGGCTCAGCGCCGTTTATCCAGGAGGCAAATCGCTGGCTGCCGGAAGCGTCCGAACGCGGAAATGATCCCGCATCCGACGGGACCGATGTTGAAGCTGTAGCGAAGAGCACTGCCAAAATTCTGGTCGTTGAGGACAATGCGGACATGCGCCAGTACGTCACCCGACTATTGCGCAAACAATACACGGTCACGGCGGTTGCCGATGGGCAAGCCGCCCTGGACGCCATCCGCACCGCGCGCCCGGACCTGGTGCTGAGCGACATTATGATGCCGCGCATGGATGGTTTCGAACTCCTGCGCCAACTGCGCGCCGACCCGCAGACCAACACGATTCCGCTGATTTTCCTGTCGGCGCGGGCAGGCGAAGATGCGCGCATTGAGGGAATGTCCAGGCGCGCCGATGATTATTTGGCAAAACCATTCAGTTCGCGCGAGCTGTTAACGCGCGTTTCCACGCACCTGGGACTGGCGAAGGTCCGGCGCGAGGCGGAAGTCGCTTTGAGAGAATCGGAAGATAAATACCGTAAAAGTTTCGAACGCGAAAAAACCGCGCGCCATGATGTCGAAAACGCGATGCGGATGAAGGACCATTTTTTGGCTACGCTTTCCCATGAGTTAAGGACACCGCTCAATCCCGTGCTTTTGATTGCCAGCGATGCCGTAACCAATCCGGCCATTCCGGCGGAACTGCGCAAGGATTTCGAAGTCATTCTTAAGAACATCGAAGTCGAAGTCCAACTCATCGATGACCTGCTGGACCTCTCGCGCGTTACCCACGGCAAATTGAATCTTAAAATGCGAACCGTGGATGCGCATTCCGTCCTGCAAGAGGCACTGCAGACCGTGCAAGGCCAGATTTTGGACAAACGGATCAAGACCATCATCGACTTGAAAACGGAACAATACATGATTTCGGCGGACTCCGTGCGCCTCCAACAAATCTTTTGGAATGTCCTGCGGAATGCCGTCAAATTCACCCCGGAACACGGAAAGATCCGCATCGAAACTTTCCCCTCCGAACAGGGCAACGGCTTTGGCGTGACCATCACCGATTCCGGCATCGGGATGACGCCGGACGAATTGACCAACGCATTCTCCGCATTTTCCCAGGGCGAACACACCCGGAACCGTTCCGCAAATTACGGCGGCATGGGCCTGGGATTGGCCATTTCAAAAAGATTGGTCGAAATCCATTCCGGCAGCATCCGCGCCGCCAGCGACGGCCGTGGACACGGCGCATCCTTTACGATCGAATTTCCGTTGGCGAAATAGCGGAACCCTCGTCAAAATGCTGAAGCCTCAATTCGCGGCATGGCGATATTTTGGGCCAAAGGTCCAATTCATACCAGCCTCGGGCAACGCTCGAGGTCAAATGAATTGAAAGTAATAAGCGCCAACGGCGCGAGCTATAGATGGTCAGAGCGCATTCGCACCAGCCCTCCTTCGCTAAAGCTACGGAGTGCACCATCCTTCGCCCGAAACTCCTGACGTCGTTCCGGGCGAAGGATGGTGGAGGCGGCGGGAGTTGAACCCGCGTCCCAGACAAATAAACCAGCCGCGACTACATGTTTAGTCCGAAGAGATTTTCATCGGTGCGATGACGTTCGGACGCGAGTCGCACCACTTAGTCCGCATGTAATTTGTCGGCGTGTCGCGCGCGGTCTCCGCGTCACACCCCGCCTGCAATGGCGTTCATCCAGCCTAGCAGGCGTCAGCCAGTGAACGTCGCAGCAGTTAGGCCGCGAGAGCTAATTCTTCGTTAGCAATTATGTTT
>DASXFM010000344.1:0-11924 GCA_036489615.1 Verrucomicrobiia bacterium
TATGGCATTGCACGCAATTGGCACTGGCGAATAATTGTTCTCCTAAGAGGCACTGCGGGTCAGTCAGGCTGCGTCGGGCATTCACCCCGAGGCAGGAAATATAGCGCACCCAATTCGTAAGATCGCTGTCGGCCAGTTCGACTGGCCCGCTATTGGTCGCGCCGTCGAGCATAGGATAAATTGAAGTCGTGACGCCCATGTCCGTGTTGAGCGCCCCGGCAATTTGCTGGCTGATGCGGGCTTTACCGCTTTTGTAGCCAAAACGACCCAGGCGCATCAGGCCGGTCTGGGGATCGGTCACCGTCTGGAGATGGCCGGCGACGCCGTTCGTGCTGGAATTATCCTGGTCCGCCAGCGTTTCAATCGTGTCCTCGCCGATCGCTTCCAGCAATCCCATGCCGACGAGCTGCGGCGCGAGGCGTACAGAATAATAGGCTGGGGTATACGGTGAGAACGTATAGTTCGGCTTTTGCAGTTGATAGGGCGTCCCATCTGTATAGGTCCCATTGATAGTCGTATAGCTGGAAATCACCACGCCGTCCTCGGGCGATCCGCTCGTGTTTTGAGGTTGCAATACCGAACCAAGAATCGGGTCCGGATTACCGCTGGCATCTCTGCCGACCCGTACCACGGATTGTAACATCGGGGCCCCAATCGCCGGTGGCAACGCCCGGCCATTGTTGACGTGGCAGGCCACGCAACTGACATTGCTGTACTTGGGCCCAAGCTTGCCGACCTGCTCGGGATAAATGGGATTGCCTTGTTCGGCGTGCGAGCCATCGAGAAAATCAGTTTCATGCAGCCGGCGGCCCAGCACAAATGATTCGCCGGTTGGAGGCGAAGCATCCGGCGACATCTGGTTAAAGAGATGGTTCGACTCTGCGGAATATTGATAAGGCATGGTATCTGAACCCGCGAGCCAGCCGTTGGTAGGCATCGGCACGGAATCAATGGCCGCGTTTACCGATCCCGGATCATTGGTCGCGCCTTCCTGCCAGGGTACAATGCCCTGTCCTACAATGTAGAGAATCGCGCCGCCGTAATAGTTAAGTTGCCCGTTAGAAACCGTCAGCATGAAGGGGCTGAATTCAAGCTCAATGCGGTCTCCCATTTGTATAGGTCGGTTAAAAGCCGTGTTTTGGGTGATCGTGGTGGACCAGTTCGTCAGAGTGGGATCCACCTGGCCGGCATACAGGTTGTCGCTGTATTGCGCCACCGTGGTCTGGCCCTGGAAGAAGAAACGGATGTTAGGCGTATCCAGGACATTGAGCGTCGTCGTGTTAAATGTGACGCTCGGTTGGCTGTTCTTGCCAAACGTATCGATAATCTGGATGTCCGTCATGCGCTGCTCCCAATAAAAGGGCAGGTAGGTGTCGTAGAGCATGAATTGGCTTTCACGCGCATGCCGCGCACGAGGGCGGTCGGCGATCCAGGTCATCAGCGCTGTAGGCGTATTGGAAAAAGTATCCGGCTCCAGCACGGTAGCCACATCATACAATGGCACGATCCCGCCCGTATCCGGCTGGGCCGCCACGATGGAACTGGCAGAAGGACTTGGGCCGCTCGCTGTCAGGGTGATGATCGCCACATAATACGTTTGCCCGGGAGTCAGGTCAGAAATGACCACGGAATCCACATTCCCCACGTCAACGGAATTGTTCAGGTTGCTGCTATTGAGGCCGTAAAGGATTTGATAACCAGTCACGCCCGGAGTTGAACTGCCGATCCAAGCCAAGCCAATGGCGTTTGTAGTTCCCGAGGCAACCTGTTGTACCTCCGTCGGCGGCATGACCACGACCGGGGGAACATAGACCTGGAAGAAGGTTGAGTTATTCGTCAAAGGAAACACCACGGAACTCGTGCCGCCATTGCCCGTGATCGCCGGGATATTAGTGCTCCAGGTTTGCAAGTTGATAGAAGTTTCCGGTTGATATTGGACGCCGCTGGTGGTGGGCCAGGTGATTTCAGCAATCGGGGCTGTTCCCGCCTGCATAACATTGGTGGCTGCCGGAGTGCCCGGAGTGGAAATGCCATTTCCAAAGGCGACGTCATCAATATCAATCGTTGCCGTCTGGCCCGGGCTCGCTGCGCCGGCAAAATGAAAATAGAGCGTCGCGGAAGTCGCCCCGGCCGGCGCGACGACCGAATTGGTGATCCCGGCATAAACGCCATTGCCCGGGGAGAAGCCCTGGTAACCCGTGTCACCGCCTGCATTCCATAAAATCCGCCACTGCGCATTATATCCCGCACTGCCGCTTACGGCGTTGGCAAAGAAGCTCAAAGGGTAGGTGGTTCCACCGGTGACCGGAATTCCCGCCTGGTTGAATTGCACGACCGGGCCGGCGCCGGTGCTGGCCAGTTGGACTTCAAAATTAAACGAGCCGCTATGCGGTTGGTCGCTGGTGCGAATGGCATATACCGGGCCGCCTGCAGCGGTGTCCACGGTCCAATCGGTGGCATTCGTTCCGCTCCCGGTTTCGAATCCTCCGTTAGTGGGACTGGCCGTAGCGGGAGCAATTGGTGGAACAATCTGCAGCACCTGATATTGGCGCGAACCGCTGGAGGTCATATCGCTCAGTGTATCGGTCGTTCCATTCCCGGGCACCAACCCGCCGAGATTGTTCCACCCCGAGCCAGACGACCATTGCACCTGATAGTTATTATTGGAGCTGGTCGCCCAACTTAATTGGACGCCGGTCTGAATCTTGAGGTGTACCTGGGCGCGGCTGGTATCCATGCCCATGATGGCCGGAAAAACAATGACCGCTGAGCAAAATAAAACGATCTTTTTCATTGAATACATTTTGATGGCGCGCTGGTTTGACTGTCTATCCTGGTTTCTCCCCGGTTTTAAGGCTAATTCGCTTCAACAATTATAGGCCACGATGGTGGCTGTTCACTTTGAGATTTAGAATATTCTAACAGTAAATGATGATGTTACAAGCCCCCTGAATGGGTAGTATTTTAACTACGTTAAATTAATTGCTGCCAAAAGAAGCTTTTGTATTCGCACCTGTCATAGAGTTAGCCGCGGTGGTGCTGGCCACAGCCGCCGGTTTCGCATCGACGTAAAATGGAATGTTGGCATAAGCGCCTTTGCCATGATCATCCAGCGCATACACAAACAGGCGGTACGCGCCTGGTTTTGCCGGAGCATCGATTTGCGCCCCGCCGCCGCTGTCTCCCGATATCAGTCCGGGCAAATCCGTGGGCCGGGACTCAAAATCACCACCGATGGATTGCGCCCGGCTCTCTTCCATAATTTCCCAAACATAAGTCAGCGTGGCATGTTCAGGCGATTGTACCTGCACTTTGGCCTGGTAATTCCCGCCGGCATTCAAATGGACATTCTGGTAGCTGTTCTTGCCATCCAGCCAAAATCCTTTCAATTCTGGACTGCGAAATTCCGGCCAATGGCCCGTCCAGAGGTCCTGCATCACGTCAACGGTTTCAGTTTCCTGGCCAAACGGCAGGAACATGCCATACCATGTAGGGGTGCGTTCCTGTTTCTGTCCCCAAAGAAAAACATACGAGCCAAGACAATTCGTCGAATCAGAAGCAATGGCCAATTCATAACGCTTGCGATAGAGGGCAGCCTTCACCGAACTGTCATCCTCGATGGGAGCCCCCCAGCCGGTCTGGCCGCATTCCCAATGGCCGGTAGCGCCCCATTCGGTGACCAGATATGGTCCATTCCAGCCACTATCGCGCAGTTCGCGCGGTAGATTTACGATGTCGGCATAAGATTGGATGCTGAGAAAATCGAGGTCCGGAGCGTGGCTTTTGATTTCATCCGCCAATTTCTTGTTGATGCCCGCCAGGGACGTAGTGGTGGGATGATTGGGGTCAATCTGGTGGATCATTTTGGAAATGTCATTGACCGCATTCCAAACGGCTGGATTGCGCGAATTCAAATTCAATTCATTCCCGATGTCCCAGACCAGCAAAGCCGGATAATCTTTATATGCGAGAACCTGGGATTTGATTTTGGCCAGTTGTTTGGCTACGGCGTTTGTATCGGAATAATCAAAGCCTTGGCGCTCGGTCGCCATTGCCAGGCCCATGGCGACATACAGTCCGTTTTTCTGCGCGCGCTCCAAAACCTGCCCGCCGGTTTCCTGGCCATTGTCAGTGCGCCAGGTGCGAAAGGAATTTCCCCCGGCAGCCGCCAATTTCTCCTGGTTGCCGAACTCCAATCCGGCGCCTTTGACAAAAAATTTCTCGTGATTGACGTAAAGCTGCCACCGTCCGTCCGACTGCCGTAGTTCGACTTTTGCCGGGCCGCTTGGGGCCGTACTTTCCTGAGCCAGACATCCCCCGGCAATAATGATCCCGGCCAAAAAAGTCAGTTGCCGCTTCCATGATGAAAACATGACCAATATATTCACGATAAAATTCCAACTACAAAGGTGGTTTTCGATATTAACATCGGTTCCGGGAGTGCCTAGCCCCCCAATTGGGTAGTATTGGGTTGGAAGTATTAACTTATTAAGCCGGTGGACTTTATTTTTAAAAGCCTTCTTTCAACCGGCCGCGACGATTATTTCGTCGGCCGAAACTTCAAAGCCGCTTCAGTTCGCGAATGAACATGCAGTTTTTGATAGATGTGCTTGAGGTGCCAGCGCACTGATTCAACGGATAAACTCAAACGATCGGAAATTTCTTTATTGGATAATCCATGCACCACCAACTCAAGGATCTCGCGTTCACGCGCAGTTAATTCGTCCAATTGGACCTCGGAGGCGGCCTGGTCCCGGAAATATCCGATCACTTTCCGTGCGATTTCGCCCGTCATGGCGCCACCGCCGGATTGAACTTCGCGCATCGCGTTCAGGACCTCCTCCGGCGTGGAACGTTTCAGCAGGTAGCCGGAAGCACCCGCCCGGAGCGCGCTAAAGATCCGGTCAGGATCTTCGTAAACCGTCACCATGATCGCCTTGACCGCTGGCAGCAATTCCTTCAAGCGTGCCACACAATCCACCCCGGACATGTTCGGCAATTGAATATCCATTAAAACCAGTTCCGGTTCGGCTTTGGGCAGGACTTTCAAAGCTTCTTCCGCCGTTGAGCAGGTGCAGATACAGCGAAAATCGTCAGAAAGATTGATGATGGTCTTCAATCCTTCGCGGGTGGTCTTATTGTCTTCCACGATAGCGACTTTGGTCATAGGCATCATTTCAACGGCAGGCTGAATTCTACCGTCGTTCCTTTCCCTTGCAGGCTTGTGATTTTACAGCATCCTCCTACCTTGGACATGCGTTCTTTCATGTTGGCCAGGCCGTCACTTCCGGAGTTCTGTTCCACCGGATTAAAACCGTGTCCATCGTCCACCACGAAAATTTTTAAATCGTTCTCCACCATTTCCATTTCGATCAGGATGCGCGACGCTCCTGAATGACGCACGGCGTTGTTGAGCGCTTCTTTGAACGCGAGAAAAATACCGTGGCGCAACCGGGAATCCAGCGGCACCGGCGGAAACGTTTCCGCCACTTTCAACCGGCAGGTGATGCCCGCGAGATTTAAAAAGCGTTGGGTGAATAGCGAGTAATAACTGACCAGGGATGACACGGAATCATATTTTGGATTCACGGCCCAGACGATTTCATCCAGGTTGGCCACGAGAGTACGCGACAGATTGGTCAGTTTATCGAGATAAACTTCCCGGTCGGCCGTCGGCAGGGCCGGCGTCTTGGCCAATGTCCCCAGCATGCTCAACTCCGTCAGAGTCGCTCCGAGTTCATCATGCAGGTCCTGCGCCACCCGCGTGCGCTCCTGTTCAATTTCGCCGCGATGTTCGGCCGCCTGCGTTTCCCTGATCTGAGTCTCCAGTTGCCGCCCGCGTTCCGCCACCTGGCGTCGCAGAACGACCACCCAGCCGAAGGCCGCCAGCGCCACGATGCTCACCATGACCACCATCCATAAGACCCGGCGCAACGTCCACCACGAAGGCACCTCCAGGACCGCGATATCTTTGATGGATCGCAATTCAATCCAAAATGACTTGGCGCGCCACGTCTCGCCCGCCAGCCAGTCGCCTGGATCAATCCGGCAAATCCCGGTCACGGAAATATGGCTGCCGTTCTGTAAGCCGATAAAGGGATCGCCTTCCTGGGGTTGATTCAGGTAAACATGAAAAATAAAACCGTCATTTTGGATGACTAAATATTTTTCCGTTCCGCCTACCGCGCGGTCGAGCAGCGTGCCCGTGAGTTGCACGAGCTGGCAATCATGCGTGCCCATCAACGCCTGGTCGGGAGTCAATGAGGCAGGTTGGATCGGCTGTCCTGCGGAAACTTGCCGGTAAATGGCGTCCTGCATGGAAGGCGTATAGTTGCCCTGGGTCACAAAACCAAGTGCCTCCACGCGATCGCCCAGCGCCAGGGGGGCATGCTCTTTGATCTGCACTTCCATGCCGTGGTCGCCGTCCTGGAGAAAAATCGTCTTGCCCGGATCGAAGTAAATGACTGTGCCAGCGACCTTGATTCGATGGTCATAGGATTCTTTCGGGTTGAATTGCAGGATGCTGTCAATCGTTCGCACCGGCGCGGCAAACGGATCTCGCGGTGCCGGCGTTACTACCGTCAGGTCCTCCAAGCGCGGCACCATGAGCCGAACGGCAAATAACTGGCGTTGATGGTTGAACTTGGTCGCGCATACCCCTCGCACCCGCACGGTGCTGTCAACCATATCCTGTATTCGCGATACCGGCAGTGCCCGGGCATAGACCGTCAGCCTGCCGGAGCCAGTGGCGATTTCCATCATGTAAAGCCGCGAGGCGTCCTGAAGAGGTTCGACCGATCGCACCGTCCCCGTTATTTCCACAAACTGGCTGTCATCAATGCCGCTGGCCAGTTGGTCATAAGTCACTTGCTTCGGTTCCGGCATCGCCTCCGCGCCGATCACCGTGATGCTTTGCGGCACGATAATGGGCGCATATTCACCCGGCTCGGTGAAACCCCGTACTTCGACATATTGGCCGGGCAACAGATGGATCACTGGCAGACCCGCATCCGACAAATAAATCCCCGCCGTATCATCCTGGATAAAACGGGAGAAAAAATTTTCTTCGTAGAAAGTAACGACTCCCCGCAACCGGACACGCCTGTGCTCACTGGCCTCTTCCACCGTCAAATCGCGCACCGCCGCGATCGTATGCAATTCTTCGTTCGTCGATTGGGCCGGGGAGCACAACGGAAAGCCGGCCAGAATGACGAGCGCCATCAGGATCCTGACCCGCCATGATCTTGCCTTCCGTGGAAAAAACGCAGGGAAATACCCTGATATTTTTGAAACTCTTGAGATAAATACTTCGGCCATGCTCAACCTGCCGCCTTTGCCTCTGGCTAAAGCAAATGCCAACGGGACTGCCTACCTGATAAATCCTTTGGCTGCGAGTTGCAAGCCTGCTTTTAACCGGCAAGAGGCTTCAATTATTCGGCGTTCCCTTCGATGAGCTGCGTTGCTGGAGCCACGATAAATCAGGAATGGCTGGGTCCCTCCCTACATTATTGGCCGTGGCATGGAGGACATTGGGATCCCGCCACACCTTGATTTCAGCGTGCCCATCCGCATAAGACAAGCCACCCGCATTATTATGGTAGGTGGCCGGGATATCATACCATAGTTGATTATTATTCGGATCGCACACGAACCAGCCGTCATTGATGGAATTCGGGTTCTCATCGATAAATACCCAGGCCATATCGGGACGGGGGCCGACCAGTTCGTTTTGCTTCCTAAACACCCGCAATCTCCCGGTGCCAATATAGCCGATGACATCATTCCAGGTCTCCAGCGGATTCATCCACGCATTCATGGACATGCTGCGGACCGTCAGCGCGCCCAGGACTTTTTTCTGGTCCGCCGGGCATTTATAGACGGCCACGTTGTTGACATAAGGATACAGCAAACCGTTTTGGATGAAGGTCAGGTTCGTGGCCGCCGATCCCGCGGCGGTATTCACCGCCCCCAGCACCCAATTCGCCAGGGGATTACCTGGGAGATACTGGGTGGGAATGGGGGTAGTGGTTATGGAATTCTGGCCGCTTTGGACAATCCAGTCATTGTTCTCGTTGGAATACAATGTCCATGCCAGCGAGAGTTGCCTCAGGTTATTCATGCAGGATATGCCATAGGCTTTTACCTTGGCCCGTGCCAGGACGGGCAGGATAATTGCCGCCAGGATGGCGATGATCGCTATGACCACCAGCAACTCGATTAACGTGAATCCACTTCTACCTGTTTTTTTCTTAATCATCTTCAGATCGCTGGATGAATTACGGATTGTACTTCAACCGGTAGAATACCGTCGGTTTTGCCGGGCTGACCGTGACATTCATTTCGTTGGTCGTTGCTGATCCGGCCACGTCCTGCCAGGTGCCCAGCAGGTTCGTCACCGATTGTAATGTCCAGCCAATATGATCGGCCGGCCAGGAGAGCGAGAGCTGGTTGCCCGAGATGCTCGTCACGATATTCGTCGAGGCCGTGTTCACGCTACCGCTTACAACCAGCGAATTGCTGCTGCCGAGGTAAGTACCGTCACCCGAATAGATGGCCAGCAAAGTATAGGAACTCGGTACGGCCGCCGGGGCGCTATAGGCGATTCCGCCCGCCACCGTCTCAATGCTTTGCGGGACACTGTTCAATTGGAAGGCGACGGTGCCGGTTGCGGAGCCTGCCGTCGTGCCGTTGGTTTGTACTGCGGCGGCAAAAACATTGGCCGATTGTGCCGTGGGCGTCAGCACATTCGTCGTGCCGGCCTCGGCAAATCCCACTTGGATGTTATCGATCAAGGTGACGTTATCCCATCCGGAGCCCGCGCCGCAGGCCATGAGGAAACCAATCGTCATGTAAGCGGCGTTGGCCGGGGCGGCAAAGTTGTTGCTGATCGTTTGCCAGGTCGTGCCCGTGCCGGCGCCGATCGCCATCCAGCCGCTGTAACTGATATTCGCGCCGGTGGAATCGAAGAAGCCGATTTCGTATTGCTGGTTGCATCCGATGTTCCTTGGATTGCATGAGCTGAAACTGATCGGATAGTTCACGCCACCGGCCGGGATGGGGAACTCGTCGCTGTTCACTTCCACATTGAATCCCGCCACGCCTGGCGTGGACGTGATCCCTTCCATATAGAGCAGGTTCGTGCCATCCACGGGTGTGACCGAGCCCCACTGGTTCGTGACGTAGCTATTGATGGAATTGCCATTACCGTCGAAACCATTTCCGAGGTTGTTCCATCCGGAAGCGCCCGTGCCATAGCTGTTGTCCAGAATTTCAAAACTGCCATTGTAAGCCGCATTGCCGATTCCGCTCACGTAATCCAGGATCTGGTAGAAAGCTACCGGGGAAGGATCATAAACCGAACTCACCGTGGAGCCGGTCAGGACGCCGCCCAGGTTGCTCCAGGTGCTGCCGTCCGTCGAACGTTGCGGTTGATAGCTGTCGCTGCTGTTGGCCGTCCAGCTCACTTGCTCAACTTGCTGGACCGAGAGGGCCAGGGTCGTTGAATTCGTAGGCACAGAGGCCACAACATATCCTGACACATCACCATAGAAATCGCCGACACGGATTTCATCGAAGATGGGGTTGTAACCGCCTGTGATATTGATGCCGACAGCCGAGATGGTTCCCACGTCGAAATTGCTGCTAACCTCGATCGGTGCCACTCCGGGGGTAAGCACTCCTCCCGGCGGATCAATCCAGAGACTGACCGTATCGTTTGCGCCCGATGTGTTGAAATTGATTTCGATCACGACAAGATGCACGGCGGTATTGTCGATCGGCGAGGGATTCCCCAAGCCGGTGGCTGCGCCCAGGGCTGTGCTGTTGACCTGGCCGATGCCATAGCCGGTTTGATTGGCGGAATAAGGAGAATAAAATCCGGCAAAGAGGCTCGTGGCATTGCTTCCCTTGAAGAAAAGCCCGACGGTGTCGCCGCCTGAATTGCCACTGCCTTTCACCAGGAAGCTGATGTATCTCGTGCCGCTGGACAACGGCGTTGCCAGATTTTCCCAGGTTTGGCTGGCCGCCGCGCTATGCTGGTAGGCATGATTGCTGGTCGGAAGATTGGTGTAGGTCAGGCCGGAAGTGATCGAGGGAGCTCCCGAAACCGTCCAATTACCAGTGAACCCGGCCGCCGTGGTGGGCGTATTATTCGCCAAATTGCCGAGCGGATAATTAAATGATTCGTATGCGTCCGGTCCATACGATCCCAATACCGTGGCGTAGACTTCGCTGGAATTGGCGCTCTCGCCATCGCCACTGACTGCGGAAACAACATAGTAATATGTGCTGAATTTAACCGCCGATGAATCGATATAACCGGTCGTTGTAACATTCGTGATGGTGACTTCCATGCCGTTGGTGGTCGAACGCTTGACGTTATAGCTGGTGGCTCCTGCTGAACTGTTCCAGGCCAGGGTCACTTGATTCGTGCCGGCCGTCGCCGTCAAACCAGTCGGCGCTGCTGGAGGAAGATTTGGCGTAGCGCTGACTTCGGAGGAGTTAATGCCCTCACCCGAGCCATTGACGGACGACACTTCATAGAAATACTGTGTCCCATTGGCCACGTTACTATCGTAAAAGCTTGTGACGGTTACGTTGGTGATGGTGGCTTCCGAGCCGCTGGTGGTCGAACGTTTGACGTTATAACTGGTGGCTCCCGAGCCGGCAATCCAGCTCAAGCTGACTGCCGCATTGGTTCCGGTGGCGGTCAGTCCTGTTGGCGGGCCAGGCAACGCACTCGTGGGAACGGCATACACTTCTAAAGAGTTTGCGCTCGCGCCGGAAGAATTAGTGGCCTCCACCACATAATAATTAGTTATTCCATCCACTGGCGAAATGTCCGTATAGGCATTCGATGCGACTTTATAAGTCGCGGTATAAACTCCCGAATTCGTACCGTGCAAAACGAGATAGCCGGTCGCGCCACTCACGGCATTCCAGTTTAGGGTGACCATATTGATACCTGGCGTGGCCGTTACACCCGTCGGCGCCGACGGCGGGGGCACATAACCTACGACATCGCCGTAGGTATCGCCGACGCGAATTTCATCAGCCGTGATGCTCGCGCCACCCTGGCAATTCAAGCCAATTCCCGTGATCGTACCCACGTCGAAAGAACTGACCGTATAGGTGGCTGATACGCCTGGTGCGGTTGCTCCCGCCACCGGGTTAAGATAAACCGTGATTGTGTCGTTATTTCCAGAAGTGTTGAATACAATTTTAATGACCACCAGGTAAGTAATACCATAAGTTCCCTGGAAAGAACTGGCTATGCTGGTTGCGCCCGCAGCGCTGCTGCCGGTGGTCGTCATGGAGCCAAGCCCCAGCCCGCCCTGGGTGCCCGAGTTGGGAGCCATGCCAAAACCAAAGTACAAGCCCGTCCCGCCATTGGGGAAATAAACGCCGTCCACATTTCCCCCCATGTTTCCTGAAGCGGTATAGAGAAAGCTGATCCAATTGGTCGTTCCGGTAACCGGGGTGAGCGGGTTGGCGAAGCTAATAAATTGCCTGCCACCGCTAGAGCTTAAAGCCCTATTGGCCACTGGCAAACCTGTATATGTAAGGCCCGAGACAATCGTGCCTGACAGGCCGCACGTCCAATTACCGGTCTCGCCCGTGCCCGTGCCCGCCGTGCCGGTAGCGAAGGTCCCGCTGGGATAGTTGAACGGTTCGTAAACGAGCAATTGCGCCTGGGCCGCCATGGCCCCGATGAAAAGAGCGCACAGAACGACTAGAAATGCCATCAAGCTTCCCCCTTTGGCTGACCACAAACGGCTTGAATGATTAAAATTGGATGAGTTCATTTTTCAATATGGGTTTGCAATAATTTCAGAGTTAGACTTATGTTGACGTGCCGCTTTTTTCACTGCTGCATGGGTATTGTCGATGTTAGCACCAAACCCCGGCTCGCCTAGCCCCCCAAG
>DASXFM010000346.1:0-6560 GCA_036489615.1 Verrucomicrobiia bacterium
CTTGAAAGTCGGCCCGCCGCAGATCAACGACATGATCCCCGGCAACGGCACCAACACCAGCTACAATGTTGTTCATATTGACCCGCTCACCGGCCGCGCCACCCTGGAATATCACAAGATGCAATGAACCTTGATTTTCCAAATCGTTTTAGCCGGGGACGCAGTTCTCTTTCCGCTCTCCTTGATGCCACCCGCCACCCGCCATCCGCTCCATCTGTGTCCATCCGTGTTCATCCGTGGTTAAACCGCTCTGCGTCAGCCTTCACCATGATGGAAGTCGCCATCAGCCTGGCCATCATCGGTATTGCTCTCGTCGCCATCATCGGCGTCCTGCCCATCGGCATGAACACCCAGCAGGACAACCGCCAGGAAACTATCATCGGCCAGGACGCCAGCGTCCTCATGGAAGACATCCGCAACGGCGTTCTCGGCCACGACGAACTGACCAGCTATGTTTATTTGATCACCAACTCCTGGGCTGAAATTGATCCAACTAAAACCGGCCCTGCCGCTGTCGTTCAGTCGGGCGGAAACGGGTATACCTTTAGCAATGCTTCCGTTGCCACCGGTTATCCCACCTATCCCTCTGCTCAGGCCTTGACCAACGGCGCCAACATCATCGGCCTCCTCAGTACGCCGGAATTTACCGATCTCAATGGAAACCCCACCGCGAATATTTATACTGCCAGTTATGTTAGCAATCACGTCGTTGCCTACGTTTATTCCCTCAGCGGTCCGGCCTATGAAAAACCCCCGCAAGACAACTCTCTCATGCAGCAGGGCTCCTTTGGCTATCGTATTTACTGCGTCAACGCCCCCGAGGCCGTGAACACCAATATTTTTTATACCGGTATCCCTAATTATAACCAGCAAATGCTTTCCGCCGTTCACGAACTGCGCCTGACTTTTCTCTGGCCCCAGTTGGCCAACGGCAATCTCGGCTCCGGCCGCCATACCTATCGCACCCTCGTTGCCGGCCAATTGCAGCGCCAGCCCGTGCCTCCGGTCAACAGTGCGGTGATTTACAACCCCAATTTATACTTTTACCAGCCGCAATCCTTCGTCAACTCGCCATGAACCGGAAATCGCCAGCCCCTTCTCGACGATTGCCGATTGCTTTCGGCGACGAACCCCTCTGCCTCGTTCCTGTGCGAAAATCCGCCGTTTCTCTTCGCGGCAGCCGGTGTTCGGCGGTTCTGTTTCAGGTAAACGGCCATCACCCTATCGCTTTACCCTCTCATGGAGGAGAGCGTGAGTTAAATTCAAGACTTTGTCTCCGCGTCCTTGCGCCTTTGCGTGAGAAAAGTCTCCGTCCCCCGTCCCTTCGCGGCAGTCGCGGTCGCCGCGGTTTCACCCTCGTGGAAGTCATGGTCGTACTCGCGCTGTTGACCCTCATCGTCTATGCGCTCATGGCCGTGTTCAGCACCACCCAGCGCGCCTTTCGCGCCAGCCTCACCCAGAGCGATTCCCTCGAAAGCGGCCGCGCCGTCATGAGCATGATCGCTGGCGACCTCGAAACCATGACGCCTTCATACGATGTCAGTAATTATTACCTGGGCCCCAATGGCAACATCCAAACATCCAACGCTGTCAATTTCAGCGCCTTTGTGAACCCCAATTTCGCGTTTCCCCCTTCCCCTCTTTACCAGGGCCTTGTTGGCAGCCCTTCCGGGATGCAGCGTACGAACATTCTTGAAAACTTTTTTATCCTGAGCAAAGGCAGCATCAATGGCGTCCCCAGTTGGATCGGGACCGGATATTATGTTACTAACAGTCTCGCTGATGGCACCTTGTATCCGCTGTATCGTTTCTACATGACCACCAATGCTGCCTCCGGCCACGCCGGTCAGAACGGCCTCTACAGTCAGTTTACTGGTTTCAACCTCACCAACAACGTCTTCTGGAGCCATTTGATGGATGGCGTCGTCAATTTGACCGTGCACGCTTATGACACCAACGGAGTCTGGATCACCAATGGCTATTATAACGGCGTCACTTTTCCGCTGATTCCCGCCCAAAATGTGGCTTGTTTCGCCAACAGCTATGGGGAAATGAATTGCCTCTTTTACAGCAACGCCGTGCCTGCTTCTGTGCAAGTCACGCTCGGTACGCTCGAAGACCGCACCATGGAACATGCCGAAGGCTTGAGCGGCATCAACCAGAGCAATTATCTCGTGAATGCAGCCGCCCAGGTCCACCTGTTCACCCGTCGCGTCTGGATCCGCAATGTTGACCCCACGGCCTACCAATGAAGATTCCTTTTACCATGAAAGTTGAACGCTGGACGCCCGGAATAAATTTTTCCGCCCGGCGCCTGGCCAGGGTAGGGCGGTGCTGCCGCGCCGCCATCCGGGGTGAGGGTGAGTTAAACTCCCGCCAGGGTGGGGCGAGCGTCCCCGCGAGCCGTCTTTACTCCAACTCCTTGCGTCTCCGCCCCTCCGCGCCTTTGCGTGAGCAAAGTTTTCGTCGCTCCTCCCGCCAGAGCGGTGTCGCCCTTGTCATCACGCTCATCCTGCTCTCCGTCACGCTGGTTATGGCCGTCGCCTTCCTCGCTATCAGCCGCCGCGAACGCGGCTCCGTCACCACCGAGACCGACACCACCACCGCCAAATTTGCCGCCGATGCCGCCCTCGCCCAGGCCGAAGCGCAGATTACTTCCGGCTTTTTGACGACGACCAATCCTTACATCTCCAGCCTGCTGGTCTCTACTAATTATATTTATGGCCCCGGCTTTGCCACCGGTAGCGCCAATCCAACGAACGTAAACTATAATAATTACCTGCCGCCGGGCGGCCCGTTATCGACTATCGACATGGAACAGAACATCGCCAATCTTCAGTACCTCCCGCGCCCGCCGGTCTATGCCACCAATTACGCCTTTAACTACAACGAGCTTCAATTCTATTTAGACCTCAACCGTAATGGCCGGTACGACACTAATGGCTTGGTGCAGGATTTGAATTACCTGGGCACAACCAATGGCCTGGGTGGCTCCAGTCTACAGATTGGCGACCCCGAATGGATTGGTATTCTTGAACATCCTGATGCTCCGCACAGTGCGAATAACCCGTTCATTGCCCGTTACGCCTTTATTGCCGTCCCTGCTGATTCGCTCGATTTAAACCGCATTCATAACCAGGCCTTGGATATTAACATCAGCGCCGGTGATACGACGGTTAACCCTGCGGCACCGGGCAGGCGGGATAGTTATTCTCGCAATCAAGGCATCGGCCCCTGGGAAATCAATCTTGCCGCCTTTCTCACCGATTTGAATACCAATCGCTGGGATCCCCTAACGGTTTTGAATCCCTTGTTGGAACCTTACGCCTATCCTGAGGGGCTTTTTGGCAATAGCATCGCTTTTGACGATGCCCGTGCTCTTATCGCATGGCGTTACGGTGGCAATGGTGGCAACTATGCCTTGCTCGCCAATGCGAACGGTATTTTTAATGATCCGCTCGCCTTTGTAAATAATGGCGCGGATTATTACGCCTTGGAGCAACAAGCCACCTTTGACACGAACTATGCCGGTTTTGGAAATAGAACCTGGCCGTGGCTGGGAGCCCAAAACACGAACAATTTTTTCAATCTTCCCGCGGAATTGTTTGACCCAAATAAGTCCTCGCTTCCTTTCACCAACAGTCTGTCCCTGGCTGGAACGTATAATTCCACCTACGACCGCTATACCTATTACCGCCTGCTTGGCCAGTTGGGCACCGATACTTCTTCCGAATCAGACAAAATCAATCTTAACTATTCCAATGCCGTCGTGAATTATGATGCCAGCGGCCTGCCCTTGAGCATTGGTATTCTTCCCGGTGCCGAGACCAATTTCGTTCCCTGGGTTCCGATTGATTTCTTCACTGCCGCCGCCGATAAACTGCTGCATACCTATAGCGCTGCCTGGTTCCAGGAAAACCCAACCAATTTTTATGAGAGTTATTATGGCCAGATTCCGCCGGGCTATGTGGATCTTTCCGGGCGCGGCGTGACCAATCTGGAATACGCCGGCCAGCTTAACCAGGTTCCGTCCTTTGGTATCACGAACATTCCTGTCTACGTCAATGGCCAGTTCGTTTATTCCTCTGCCGTCAACCGTTTGCTTCAGCTTGCGGCCAACATCTATGACGCTTCTACGAACACGATGAATCCTTCGGGGGGAATATCGAATTATCCCTCCGTCTTCCGCCCCGTTTTTTGGGTGACCAACGAATTCAATCCTTATGTGGGTAAGACCTTTACCGATGTTTATATCAAAGGCTACCAATACGTTGTCGAACCGCTCACATCGAGTAGTCCTCCCATTTTCAATGCTCCATTGGATCCCAATACCTTGTCATTGGGGATTGTTGCGACCAATGTCTGGGGCGTGCCTTGGATTATCGGTGCCAAGAAGGGATTCCCAAACTTCAACGCCTTCGAGATGGTCAATATCTTCTCAATCGAGCGCGAGTTGCAGATCACGCGCAGCAGTGCTGATATCGCTCCGGCTGGGACTTTTCCTTACGGTAGGACTTATACAACGAATCAGATGTATATCATGAGCGTTAGCAATTCTCTAGGTGTCGAAGACTGGAATTCTTACGCCACCAACTATAATAATCGGGTCACCATTGTGGCTCAGGATGGCCTTTCTGTGGCGATGACTATGACCAATAACGCCGGTGTTGGTCAGAATCTTCCTTTCTATAATAATTACCCCATGCCATTGGGCCTGAATAATTCTACCAATGTCATTAACTGGTCGGGTTATTTAGGTCGAACGACTGGGGATCCTTCGTTCGTCTTCCCTTTATCCACCAACACAATTTGGCTGACCAATTCCGTCTTTCACTATGGCCCGAACCCCTACCTCGGATATCCTGGCCCTGGTTTTGTTCCAATATCAGCCGATCCCTCGAATTACTTGGACAGCGGCACTCCCCCCTTACCGCAGCTTGTGCTGCAAACGACCAATCACTTACAGGCATATATGCTTGATAGTGATGCTCAACATGCTGGTACCTATATTCTCGATTACGTACAGCTTGCCGGTATGAACAGCAGCATGAATGTTAATCAGGCCATTGCTGATAATAGTCAGGGCTACAACACGGGTTTGTGGAGCACCAATTTTTATTCAGCCACTTCTACCCCCCAAGGCGTCATTGAACAAATTCTAACGTCCCAAACCGGGGGAGCCGTGCCTTCGGAAGACGTGGATGGGGGAAATTGGAATGGAGCCGGTGGAAATAGCGGGTATGTCACCCCGGGTGCTCAACAGGCCTTTTTCTCAGCCTTCTTTACTTACAGCGATACTGCCGTAGATAAAGCAGATGGTAATATTGAGGTTTCAAACTTTGATTTAAGCATTCAAGCGCCTTTTACTCCTACGCGAGTTGAGTTGCAAAAATTTGTTTTTGAAGCCAATGACCCGCTGGTTCATTATCTCGCTTCTGATCTAAATGACTTTGCCGCCAATACAAATGGCCAGCGTCATCTAAACAATCCGACGCTCGATATACTTCTTGGCGCAGTTAATAATCGCTACATGCCATGGGGATCTTCCAGAACGTTGTCAGGTCAGGTAAATAATTTGGGAAATCTTCCGGATGCTAATTCTTATAACCTTTCCTACAAAGACCCGCTTGTCTCTTCTTCAGATAATTGGGATTTTCCCACGAATAAATATCCGACCGTCGGCTGGTTAGGTCGCGTCCATCGCGGTACGCCCTGGCAATCTGTCTATCTCAAATCATCGAATATTCTGGCGTTTGCGTCTGGTGATGGCCCTGCTACGTGGGAAGCTTGGACTGGTGATCAAAATCCTTATGATGTCACGAATAGCGCACCCATTCAGGATCGTTTGCTCTTCGACCTTTTTACAGCCACTCCGAACAGCTATGGTACGCCCGGCCAGCTAAATGTTAATGTTGGTGCCAACGATTATTTTAATCCTATGGCCGGCCTTGCCTCATGGTCCGCGTTATTGAGCGGTGCTATCGCATTTTCAAATAATGTGCCCGACAATAATATACCGCTTAAAGCAGTCCAACTTTACCAGAGACCCTTGCCTAGCGAAACCGGGCCTATCTATACTAATTTGATTGTCCAACCTTATGGCGCGATTCCGACCCCTCCAGGCACGAACCCCACCAACTCTCCCATGTGGCAAATTGTTTCCAGCATCAATGGCGCCCGCACAAATTATGTCGGGGTAGATGGATTGCCAGCCGTGTTTGAACACGCCGGAGATATTCTTTCGGCCCCTCAATTGGCTGAACGCTCGCCCTTTTTGAATTGGAACAATTCGGTGCAACAGCAACATGCCATCAGCGATGAAATGTACGAATGGCTGCCGCAGCAGATCATGTCCCTCGTGACCGTGAGTGGCACCCCGCAATCGCCGCCGCGCTACGTTATTTATTGTTACGGCCAGACCTTGAAACCCGCGCCCGACGGCATCGTTACCAGCGGTCAATTCTTTGGCCTCTGTACCAACTATCAGGTCATCGCCGAATCCGCCTCACGCGCCATCATCCGCGTGGACAACACCCCCACGCCCGGTAATCCCACTGCCG
>DASXFM010000372.1:0-25552 GCA_036489615.1 Verrucomicrobiia bacterium
GGGCGGCGTTGCTGGTCAGGATGATAATCGTATTTTTGAAATCAATGTAGCGCCCCTCGGCGTCCTCCATCCAGCCTTTGTCAAAGACCTGGAAAAACATTTCGTGCACGTCGTGGTGCGCCTTTTCCACTTCGTCGAGCAACACGACGCTGTAGGGCCGGCGGCGGACCGCTTCGGTGAGCACACCGCCTTCACCATATCCTACGTAACCGGGGGGCGAGCCTTTGAGGGTGCTGACCGTGTGCGCCTCTTGAAATTCGCTCATATTGATCGAAATCATATTCTGTTCGCCGCCATAGAGGGCCTCCGCCAGGGTGAGCGCCGTCTCGGTTTTGCCCGTGCCGCTCGGGCCCACCAGCATGAACACGCCGACCGGGCGGTTCGGATTGTCCAGGCGGGCGCGGCTCGTTTGGATGCGGCGTGCCACCAATTCCAGCGCGTGGCGCTGGCCGATGACACGATTTTCCAGAATGTTCGCCAGGCCCAATACCCGTTCGATTTCGTTTTTCACCATGTTCCCGACGGGGATGCCCGTCCAGTCGGCCACGACGCTGGCAATGGCACTGGCGTCCACACTTGGGAAAATCAACGGCGATTCGCCCTGAAACTGCTTCAGCTTTTCCTGAAGCTGTTTCAATTCGCCGAGCAATTTCTCACGTTCTTCGGGTGTGATAGCTTGTTTCGGGTCGGCGGGTTCCATCTTGTTGGGCGCCGCCTCGATGGTTGATCCGGCTGCGCGAAGTTTGGCGCGCAAATCGAGGATTTTGCCCACGAGATCCTTTTCTTCAGTCCAATGTTTTTCCAAACCGGCCAGGGTTTCCTTCTCTTTGGCCAGCGTCTCTTTGATTTCAGACAAACGATCTTTGTGATCCAGACCGCTGGCGCTTTCACGGTTAAGAATTTCGGCCTCGGTATCCAGCCCCTGGATGCGGCGGCGGCAATCGTCCACTGCCGGAGGAACGGCGTGCTGGCTCACGGCTACACGCGCGGCGGCTGTGTCGACCAGGCTGACCGCTTTGTCCGGCAGCTGGCGTCCGGCGATGTAGCGATGGGACAGACGCACGGCGGATTCGATCGCCTCGTCAAGGACCTGTACCTTATGATGCTTTTCGAAAGGCACCATCACCGCGCGCAACATGCGCACGCATTTTTCTTCGCCCGGTTCTTCGACCTTCACGACCTGAAAACGGCGCGTGAGGGCGGGATCTTTCTCGATATGCCGCTTGTATTCGTCCCAGGTGGTTGCGCCGATCGTGCGCAATGTGCCGCGGGCCAGGGCAGGTTTGAGCAGGTTGGCGGCATCACTGGCTCCGCCACCGCCGGCGCCCATGAGGGTGTGGGTTTCGTCAATGAAAAGAATAATCGGCTTTGGCGAGGCCTGGACTTCGTCGATGACGCCGCGCAGACGTTGTTCAAATTCACCTTTCATGCTCGCGCCGGCCTGAAGCAATCCGACGTCCAGCGCGCGAACGGTCACTTCGCGGAGGGTAGGGGGAACGTCTCCAGCGAGGATGCGATGCACCAGGCCCTCGACTACCGCGGTCTTTCCGACTCCCGCTTCCCCGGTCAGGATGGGATTGTTCTGGCGTCGTCGCATGAGGATGTCCACGCATTGCCGGATTTCTTCGTCGCGGCCGATGATGGGATCAATTTCTCCCTTGCGCGCTCGTTCGTTGAGGTCTGTCGTGAATCGTTTGAGGGCCTCTTGCTTGCCCATCTCCGCGGGGGGAATGGCGCCGCTGGTCTCGCCCGGGGCCGCGCCGCCGGACAGGCCCGAGCCGTCGCTTGCGCGCAACGCGTCTTCGGGTGAGCCCGCGACAATTTGGGCGAAGTTGTCCGTGAGAGTTTCAAGTTTGATTTTGGCCAGTTCCTTCGAGACGGCGAGAAACTTGTGTTTAAGCTCGCTGTTGAGAAAACCGACAATCAAATGACCGGTGCGGACCTGCGATTCGCCAAACATGAGCGTTCCATAAACCCAGGCGCGTTCGATGGCGTTCGGGATGTCCGCTGAAAAATCGGCGATGGCGGTGGCGCCGCGGGGGAGGCGATCCAGCGCGGCGATCAGGTCGGTCGCCAGGCGTGAGCCGTCGATCTGGAAGTGCCTGAAGATGCGATGCAGGTCACTGTCCTGGTTTTGGAGCAACTGATGGAACCAATGGACGGTTTCCACGTAGGGGTTGCCGCGCATTTTGCAGAAGATGGTGGCGCCTTCGATGGATTTGTAGCCAATGCTGTTTAACTTGCCGAAAAGGGTGGTTCGTTTTATCTCAGCCATATTTTTAATGCCGGGTTGTGTTTTGTTTTAGTTTAATTGACCGGTCTGCACAATCAGTTTTTTAGTATTTAAGACGGAACCAAAATCAAGTCATCCGCGTCCCGCGTGAACGGCTGGGTCTTTAGCCATGTGGTCCAGCCAAGCCGTCCGGCCGTGCCCAACTGCGTGACGGGGACTTCGTCCGCTTCCAGCACCAGTTGCGCATCCCAGAAAAATTGCTGGCCGCAGTAATTCAACACCCATTGGCCGAGCCGTTCGAAGGCCGGGCTGTTGGGCAAAAGCCGTTCGTAATCCGCAAGTTTCATCGGACCGAGCCGAATGCGGAATTTTAGCTGGGCGTCGAAAATGCTCAAACCCACGATGGCGTTGGCGCCGATGCTCCCGGTTTCCTGTGATTTGCCCAATTCACAAATGCTGTCCGCCGGCAGATCCATCCAGTGGCCGACGAAGGTTTGGACCTGGGCCGGAACTCCAAAGAATTCGGCCAGGATGGATTCCAGACCCTCGGCAGAACGTGTCTGGCACGCGAGCCGGCCGGCAAAGTGCAATTTCGCCCAGTCCGGGACGGAATCATGGTTCCGCAGGGCTTCCCCGCCCAGGCCAAACATACTGCCAATGAACATCGAGAACCGCTCGTCATCCGGCCTGTCCAGGTCAACCGTTTTCTGGTTGGCGGCCCACGCCCGGTAAAAAAAAGAAGTCAGGCGATGATGAAATACGTCCAGGAACGCCGTGAAAGTTCGGTCGCCATGGTGCAAGGTCCGTTCGTGCGCATACTCGGTCAGGTGCGGGGGCAGGGGAGCGTTGGGGCCAAATAGCCCAAAGAAACGGACGAACAACTTTGCGCCGCCATCCGATTCCCGCGGCTCGACGCTTTCCAGGGTGGAAGGCGGGAAAGCCAGGGAAGGCGTTTGGCCGAACCGAACCGCGTCCTGCGCCGGTGACAACGAGGAACCGACGCGCGGCAAATCGCGCCGCCGGCTTTCCAGCAGCCGTACGGCCCGGAAAAAATCGAAGGCAAACGGCCTTTCGGCCAATTCGGCCACTAGATTATCTGGCGTTTTCCGATCTGGGCCGGCCATCGCATTATTTCTCCGCGTTGTTGTGTTCGCACCACGGTTTCTGTGAAGGAATTGATCGTCACGTATTTGGCAAAAAATTGCTCCATCACCGCCCCAAGCAGGAATGCGCCGGTTCCTTCGAAAGCGATTTCATCGAAGGTCAGGGTGATTTCGAGCCCGCGCGCGAAGGCAATGGATCCGGCGTCCGGTACGCGCCGGACAATGGGGCGCGAGGAAATCTTCGCCAGGCCCTCAATCTGCCGCAGCGTCTGCCGATCGTTGGCGTCGGCATAAAGCCGGAGCATTTCGCGCAGCGCTGCCACGCCTTCTCCGCTTTTGGAATCAATTAGGGAAAAATAATTGAGCGACAGATGGCTGATGAGCCGCCAGGAAAATCGGCCTTCCGCCCACGAAGGGCGGGGGACCGTGGGGTTGCTCAGGCACCGGACGGAGGCGACCGGTGCGTTGATGTCCATGGTAAAATCGGTTGCCCCAAGGCCCGTGGCCATTTGGATCGGCAGATGGCGGTTCGTGCACAGGGCCCGGATGCCGAGTTGCCGCAGGTCGGTGCGGTACGGCGCGGAAGCCGCGTCCACCAGAGAGAGATAGATTTCAGTTCCTGCGTAAGTAGACCGGCCGCCAAACTGTTTTTCTTTTGCCGTGAGCATGCGCGGCACACGATTGACGGTGTAAAACGCGGCCCGTTCCGTATCCGTATCACGGGCGAGATAGAACGGGCGGAACTCCTGTTCCTGGCCTGTTTCCGCGCCATAACCGGTGACCGACTGGATTTCGAATACCTCAAAATCCAATGGGCGATTATGATCGGGTACTACGTGAAATTCACTGAACTTGTCCGAAATCTCAATGCGGTCCAGTTGTTTGGGAAACAGATTGATGATGGGGCTGCAGTAGAGTTCAAACGAGGACGCGGTTACTCGGTTTTCCAGGCGCGTTTCGGCCTCGCTCAAAGGCACGATCAGGTCCATTTGTTCTCCGGTCACCTCGCCCAGGGCGTCGCCAAATCCTTCGAAACCCAAAAACAAATAACGTTGCGAAAAAGCGAAATATTCACGAAGCAACCGGTAGCCTTCAAAAGTGCGGGGGCTGGGCGGCAGGAGGGATTCCGCGTCCGAGAATCCGACTCTCCGGACGTTGTCCGCCGGCAGCATGGCGAGCGTCTTGCCCCGTTCGGCGGGTGATTGCACGACCAACCCGGTTTTATGCGCCAGGATTTGTTCATAAATCATGGCCGGCAACTCGTCGGCGCCGCGGAGATAGATGCTGAGGGGCGCGGCGGCGATTTCCTTGAAGGGTACGGCAGCCGTAACGGCCAGGCGTATACGGATGGCCGCTTTTGCCTTTAGCTCCGGCGGCAACTCCAACTCCGCGACATCCCGGGTGAAATAGCGGACCTCAGCGATTCGCAACGGCAGGAGGCGAACCGTGTGCGCCGTTTGGAAGGTGCAAGCCGTCCGTTCGCCCTTGCCCAGGTTGCTGCGCAGGAGCGTGCCGCGCGGAATTGGGATGCCGACCGCCAATCCGGGGTCGTTGGCTTCGGGCTCAAAATGCACGACCGCCATCGAAGGGATCGGCGAAAGATAATGGGGATAAATGGTCTCCAGCAGGGACTGGCTGAACCGGGGGAACTCCGCATCCAGCTTCAAATGCACCCGTGCTGCGAGGTAGGCAAAACCTTCGAGCAGGCGTTCTACGTACGGGTCCGGGCAGATTTCCTTGGCATCTTTATCCAGTGCAAGGCGCCCGGCAATCTTTGGGAATTCATGCGCGAATTCTCCAGCCATTTCACGCAAATGGCGCAGTTCGGTATTGTAATGGTCCAGCAGACGTTCATCCATGTCCGCCGTCTCCCAAACTGCACTGTCCGTTTTCCAAATCTAATGTCGTTTTGATAAACAGTTTCTCGGAAACCGGGTTGGCCCAAAGCTCTCCGGAAATTTCGATGGTCACGAGGTGCCGTTCGACAGCCGCCTTGACGCTGAGGCTGTGATTAATGATGCGCGGTTCAAACAACCGGACCGCTTCGGCCAGTTCCCGTTCCAGTTCGTCCATGTTCGGGGCCAGCGTTCCGCACAACTGGCGTGTCCCAAAATTCAGGACCGAGCGGTGTGCCTCGGGAAAATCGCTCAACTTGAATTGCTTGCGGCCCTCTTCAGGCAGATGCGCACTGGCGTTAAACAACCATTCCAGGTCGCGGAGAACCCCGCGTTTATAGCGCGCCTGTGAGATCACGCGCTGATTGCGGCTTTCCTCGGTCTTGTCGGGCTCATCGTCGGTGAGGCGATCCAGAAGACACGGCTGTAATTTTTCGAGTGGAGTCAGGTCGGGCATAAGCTCGTTCGGATTACGGATTCAAAATTAGCTTGCCGGCGTGAATTCAATTTTCCGGCATTCGAGCAACGAATAGTCACCGCTGTTGGTCCCCAAAATTCGCTGGCCACGGCCAAGGCAGTAGTCTTCCGGGCATTCGGTCCATTCCGTCTTGCGCGCCATTCGCAACTGATCGTCCGCGATCTTTTCTGTGCCGGGATAACGTGTGGGGACGTGCCCGGACATTTCACCGCCGTTGGTCCAGACAAACTGGACGGGCGCCCAGACCAGGTCCCGGAGATCGGCAGGCGGCTCCAGGTGAATGAGTTTCACCCGGCAAAAGGGGATCCAGTAATAACGGCCTTCCACAATGGCCTCGAGCATCGGGCCGAGCCGGGAATCGGCATCGGCGATCCATTCGAAAGGTTGGTCGTTCACTTTTCCCGCGGATGTTGGCGCGGCTTCGAATGCCTTTTCCCGCAGTTCACTCGCGGGACCAAACTTTTGTTGCGCCACCAGTTCGTTCGCCTGGACCAGCCAGCTCATCCAGGGTTCGGGCTCGCCAAAGACGATGGGTGTGTGTTTGCCTGCAAAAACCTGCTCGCGCAGCAATTCACACTGGACCACGGGCTGAAAAATTCGCGCCATCATCATCTGGTCCGGGCCCATATTGGCCAGGACGTCCAGTTGGTTGAGAGCGCGCTTCCACTGGCCGAGTACGCTGAGGGATTGGAAGAGGAAGACGCGAAGGCGGGGGTCGGCCGCATTTTTGCGTACCGCGTCCTGGAGACTGGCCAAAGACTCCTCCACGCGCCCGGCCTGGAGGAGTTCTTCAGCGTTCATTTAATTTTTAATTTACGAGTGCCGGCATATCGCATTTGCAACCGCAAGAGCTTGAAAAGCTGCGGTGGCCGGCGCGGTTCAAATTAGCTGCCCTTGATATTCGCGGCGATATCCCAACTTGCCGGAATCGCGGTGCCAGCCTTGCCTTTGTCGTCCTGGGGAGTGTAGTCAAATTTGAACTTGGCGAAATTCAACGTGACGTTCTCCGTTAATTTGTCTTCTCCGCCGGACCCGCCGGTGGAAATTGACGTGATCAATACTTCTTCAAGCTTGATCTTGATGTATTCCACAGCCGTGCCGCCAGACTTGCGGACGACCATGTCGACCTCGTCGTAGTGTGTGCCGTTGCAACACGCCAGCATCAATTTTGGTGTGGCACTGTCTACGTACTTGGTGAAGCTGAGATCCTGGACATTCACCTTGCCGGATCCGCCGCCGCCGCCCGATTGGGCAGAACCGGAGTTGGACATACCCCAGGACCAGGCCAGGATATCCATCTCCTTGGTGTGTTTGCTGTCCTTGGATTCTCCGTCAACGCCGTCGATTTTTACGAACATGTCAACTGCCATAATGATGTCTCCTTCGTTTTATTTGTTGGTTTCAGTGTGGTTTTGTCTTCGTCACGACTACTTGCCTCCTTTGGCCGAAGGCAGCTTGGAAACCAGACGCAATGAAACCGTCAGGCCTTCAAGTTGATAATGCGGCCGCAGAAAGAATTTTGAGGTGTAATAGCCCGGGTTGCCTGGCACTTCTTCCACCTTGACTTCGGCGTCGGCCAACGGCCGGCGAGCCTTGTCGGATTCGGAGGCGGTGCTGCCATCCACGCAAAATTGTTTAATCCAATCATTAAGCCATCGCTCCATATCCACGCGTTCTTTAAAGCCACCGATCTTATCGCGGACCATGCATTTGAGATAGTGGGCGAAACGGCAAGTGGCAAAAAGATACGGCAGGCGGGCCGCCAGGTTTGCATTGGCCGTGGCATCCGGATCATCGTAAGCCGCCGGCTTCTGCAAGGACTGCGCCCCGACAAATACCGCGTAATCCGAGTTCTTCCAGTGCGACAGCGGCATCATTCCGTTTTTGGCCAATTCCGCTTCCCTTCGGTCGGTAATGGCAATTTCGGTCGGACATTTCATGTCTACCCCGCCATCATCGGTCGGGAAGCTGTGAACCGGCAATCCTTCCACCATGCCGCCGCTCTCGGCGCCACGGATGCGCGCGCACCAGCCATATTGCTTGAACGAGCGCGTAATATTCGTTCCCATGGCGTAGGCCGAATTCGCCCAGGTGTATTTGTTGTGGTCGGCTCCTTCAGTGTCTTCTTCAAAGGCGAAGTCTTCCACCGGATTGGTTTTTGCTCCGTAGGGTATGCGCGAAAGGAAACGCGGCATCGCCAGGCCCAGGTATCGGGCATCTTCCGAATCACGCAAGGAACGCCAGGCGGCATATTCCGCTGTTTGGAAAATTTTGGTCAAGTCGCGAGGGTTGCTCAATTCCTGCCACGTTTCCATGCCCATAAGTCCAGGCGCGGCGGCGGCGATGAACGGCGCGTGTGCGGCGGAAGCGATTTGCGCCATGCCGCTCATAATTTCTACGTCTGGAGCGGTATGATCGAAATAATAATCTCCAATCAGGGCGCCGTAAGGTTGACCGCCGGGTGTGCCGAATTCGTCTTCGTACAGTTTCTTGAACAACGGGCTTTGATCCCACGCTGTGCCTTTGAATTTTTTAATCGTGCTGCCGACTTCCTTCTTCGAGATATTCAAAACACGGATTTTGAGCATTTCATCGGTTTCGGTATTGCTCACCAGGTGATGCAAACCGCGCCAGGAACCTTCGAGTGTCCTGAAATCGTCATGGTGGATAATCTTGTTAACCTGTTCGGACAGCTTTTTATCAATTTCGGCGATCATCGCCTCAATTGACTTGATGGCGTCGCCCGAAACCAACTTAGTCGCGCCCAGGGCCTGTTCGGCCAGTGTGCGCACCGCCGTCTGCACCGCTGATTTGCGTTCGTCGGTTTTCGGCTTAAACTCCTTGTTCAGGAGCGCGTCGAATTCGTTTAATTCCGCTGGCGCTGCGGCGCCTGCGGGCTGGGTTTGTGTATTTGCTTCAGCCATAGATCATCTCCTCCACTATTTGTTTTCGGTAGCTTCGGGTTTTGGGGTGGCCGCCAGCGATTTGAGCAATTCAGGATCGTTGAGCAGCTTGCCGATCAGGTCTTCCGCGCCGCTTTTGCCGTCCATATAGGTCAGCAGGTTTGCCAGTTCGGTTCGCGCGGTCAGGAGTTTATTCAGCGAGTCCACTTTGCGGGCTACGGCCGCCGGTGAAAAGTCATCCATGCTCTGGAACGTAAGTTCCACATTCATATTGCCTTCGCCCGTTAACGTATTGGGGACCTGGAAAGCAACGCGCGGTTTGCAGGACTTCATTCGTTCGTCGAAGTTGTCCACGTCAATTTCCAGAAACTTGCGGTCGGCCACGGGCGCCAGCGGGTCAGCCGGCTTTCCAGACAAGTCGGCCATGACTCCCATGACGAAGGGAAGTTCGATTTTTTTCTGCGCACCGTAGAGTTCGACATCGTATTCGATTTGGACACGGGGGGCGCGATTGCGTTGAATGAATTTTTGACTGCTCGCTTTGGCCATAGGCTTTTTATTGTTTGGGCAATTTGTGCCAGTTGGTTACTAAATCCGCATGAATTGAACCTGTTATGAAACTTCAATTCAGTCTGTGAGAACAAGTGTCGCGCATTTGGCTGTTTGTTGTCAACACCTGTTTTTCGTAAATTCCCTGCTATTCCGTTTTGGGTTTGTCGCCGGTAATTTTTTGAATTTCCCCCAGCGCATCGGGTGTCACATCGCCAATAATCTGCATGAAATCCATTTCCGCCCAGCGCTGGGCACGTTGCAGGATAAATGGCACCGGACTGGACGGTTCATTGCGACGGTAGTATTCGCAGATTTTCTCCAGCATGCGGGTGACATCCTGGCGCGATTGGACTTCGCCCGAAATCGCCTTGCCTGGCCCCGGCGCCCCGCCGGCTGTCGCGCCATCCGCCGCCGCGGCCTCCGCGGAACCGGCTTCGGCTGCCGGACCTCCCGCGTAGGGAGCCAGGCGTTTCTGGATCTCCACCAATTGCTTTGGCAGTTCGGCAAGGTCCGGCGAATTGTCCGATCCCACCTTGTCGGTAAGAATCTTATCGATGTCTTTGATCAGCTGAATTGAATCCGTCACTGCCTGGCTGATTTGTTGGAGCGTTTCCGGGCTTGTGTCGCGGAAGGCCCCGGCGATTTGATCGGCTGAAACCGCCGGTTTCCCGTCCGCCCCTGCCGTTCCGGTTTCGCTGTTGGCGATGTCTGATAATCCGAATCGGCCCAGTTGGCGGGAGTCTGTCAGAGGCGCTTCGCGCAATCGTTCGAGCAATCGCATTGGATCGCCATACGTCGCGAGCGGGGTGGCCAGTGCGGCGATGAGGTTAACCCGTTGGGTTGGGTCATTATTATCAGTAGGATCCAGCAGGGGATAAAATGTGTCCCAGTGTCCTTCGATAAGTCCTTTGACGATGATCAGGCTCTCTCGAAACGCCGGCAAGCCGTCCATTTTTAGCGATGATAATGAAAGTGTGGTGGCCACGCGCAGATCCTTGGAGCGTCCCCACAATTCCAGGCAGCGTTCGTGCAGTTGTTTCCAGTCAGGCGGTTCCGCGGGGGAGAATTGCGTCTCCGGTTTGCCTTTCATCAAGGTATCCAATTCCTGAAGTCCCGCGTCGTAGGAAAGGTCTTCGCCGCAGGGCTTCTCATCGGAAATCGGTTTCAGTAATTCTTCTGCATTGATCATAATCTTTTTGCCTTGTTGTGTCTCGAAGATGCCGGATTTTTTCAACCTGTCCAGCAACATTTCTGTGTGAAACTTTTCTGTGCACGCCGGCCCTGATTCAGTAATTTCCTCGGGTCTTATGCACGAGTCTCCCATTTCCGAATACGACAAATTTGCGTATCCAACTGCTTTGTACGCTCAAACCCACCCGGATCGCCTGGCCGCGGTTGCCACCCTGATGGGACTAGAGCCCGCGCGCATCGAGAGCGCGCGTGTGCTCGAACTGGGGTGCGGCGACGGCAATAATTTAATCACCATGGCCTGCACGTTGCCCGGCGGCGACTTTCAGGGAATTGACCTGGCGATCGAGCCGATCCGCCGGGGCCGGCGGATGATTGAAGCCATGGGATTGAAAAACGTGACGTTGCGGCAAATGAATGTCCTGGAGGCGCCGGCTCTCGGGACGTTTGATTACATCATCGCGCATGGATTGTATTCCTGGGTCCCGGATGCGGTGCGCGAAAAGATTCTGGCGATATGCGGTGAACACCTCGCGGAAAATGGCATCGCTTACATGAGTTACAATGCGTATCCCGGCAATCATCTTCGCGATTTGGCGCGGCGGATGATGCGCTTTCACGTGCAGCAGTTTTCCGAGCCGCCCGAGCAAATTCGGCAGGCCCGCGCTTTTCTCAAATTTGTATCCGAAGCCAAATCCAAACCCGGGCTCTGGCAGAACCTGCTGAAACAGCAGTTTGAACGGGTCGAAAAGTACGCTGACGCGGGATTTTTTCATGACGACCTGAGTTCGGTCAACCAGCCGTTTTATTTTTATGAATTCATGGAGGCGGCTGCCCGGCATCAGCTCCAATTTCTGGGTGAGGCTGATTTCAAGGATATGCAGTTGAACGATCTTACCGAAGAGGCGATGCGGGTCCTGCACAAAATGCAAAATGTCGACATCGTGGCGCGAGAGCAATACCTGGATTTTGTCGCCGGCCGTTCGTTCCGTCAAACGCTGCTCTGCCGCCAGGGCCAACGGATCGACCGGGAACCAAAACCGGAACGTGTTTTCGGTTTCTATACGGCCGCCGATGCAGGTCCGGTCAATGACGGCGCAAACCTGACGATGCCGGGGATGGAGGATTTTCAACGCGGCAAAACTGTCATTGCCACCAGCCAGCCGGTGTTGAAAGTGGCGTTGACGCTTTTAGGAAAGGTTTGGCCGCGCCGTGTGGCTTTCGGCGAATTATTGCGCAAGGCTCGTGAATACGCCGGCCGTGACAATGCCTCGGGCGAGGCTGCGATCGAATCGGATCGGCGTGATTTTGGCGCGTTTTTGCTCCGATGTTACAGCATTGGATTTGTGGATCTGCATTCGTATCCGTCTACCTTCGTAACGGAGGTCTCAGAACGGCCCATGGCCAGTCCATTAGCTCGATTGCAGGTTCGCCAGGGGCCAGTCGTTTCCTCGCTTCGCCATCTGCCGCTCAAAATCGAGGATGCGCTGGGGCGGGATCTTTTGCAGATATTGGATGGCACGCGTGACCACGCAGCCTTGCTGGAAGAACTCGGCAAGGCGGTTGCATCCGGTTCAACCCCGATTTACAACAATGGAGAACACGTGACCGATCTCCAAGAAGCCGTCGAGTTTCTCCCAACTCAATTGCAAATTAGCCTGGTGAGCCTGGCCCGGTTGGGACTACTGGTGCGATAGCTGGTATTTTGAACTTGGCTGGAAGGCATTGATCGTTGCCGCCGCGCGCGTTTGCGGATTACGGGAACGCCTGACCGCGTTTGCCGGCGCGAAAGCCGGCTTTGAACCCACGCTGGAACGCCTGGTTGAGCAGGGTGGCGTATTGTTCGGCGCTGGCGAGGCTGCCGCAGTCCAGAACCACTTTTCCTGATTCGTTTACGACCCGGAAGCGGCCTTCCTCCGACTGCGCACAGTACGGCGATTCATTTTCGTCCGTCATTTTCCCAAATAGTCCGAGAGGGGATTCAGCCCGTCGATTGCGCCGGGGCACGATGGGCATGCCTCTAGGCGCTCGTATATTTGTCGTAAGCTTTCGCGAGCTTGTCATCAACTGCCGTATTTAAATCGTAAATGGTCTGACATTTGTCCGGATCGGCAAAATCGATCATGACGATGTTTGGAAAAAATGTTTTGACACGTCTGATACCGCCGTATTCCAGGACCTTGATTTTGTCCATTTTGAGTTGGTTGGAAATCGATTCCTCCAGGCCCTCGTGCCACAACTGGCTCATTCGCGCTATCCCGGTGCCTCCCCACAAGACTTCCTCGTTTCTCTTTCTGATGCTGGCCTTTAAACCTGTCGCGGTCCAATACATCATTCCCAGAACGTTTCCCGCAGACTGGTCCTGAACTTTCGCCATCGCCAGCATCAATTTCTTTTGCTTTTTCACATTCTCGTCCATCTTGTCGGTGTCCGATCGCCAGAAGGCGCCGGCGGACGTCCCGCCCTTGCCATAGTACTGCAGGCCGTAGTACGTGGAGTCGTATGGTTTCACACCGTCCTTTCCTTTCAGGCTCCGCCACCCGAGAATTCCATTCTTCTCAGTGTATGGCTTCATTTCCGTCAGCGCCTTGTCGTTGAAAACACAGACGACTTTTCCCGCGAGATCATCCAGTGTCAGCTTTGAAAACTCGATGTTGGTTGATTTATAAATGCTGTCGCCCAGCAAGTTCACGCAATAATCGCCAATCAGCTTATAGTTCGTGGATTTGTCAAATTTGAAAATCAGGAACTCTTTGGTCCTGTCCACAAACGCCTTGCCCTGATTGAGCATGTCCGACAGCTTCTCCCCGGTCACCCCATACGTCATATCTTTGCTGGTCTTGACCTTCTGCGTCTGTCCGCTGTATTGACTGGTCAACGTATTTGTCGACGGCCGCCACGCGTCGCCGTGATAACCCACTAATGAAGCCCCGCTGCTGGACCCCTTGGCCAGGATACGCAAATCAAATAGCCGCACGCCGGCCTCAGCCTGGTCGCCAATATTGAGATCCTGCGTTTGTGCGTTCACGTCTCCGCTCGTGATGGAAGCATCGTGGCTTCCGGCAAATACAATTTCCTGAAGTCTCTTGGTCCCGCCTAAATTTTTATAGCGAATGCTCATGATTGAAAGGTGTTTAATGAATTATGCCGTGAAACGAGAGTAGCTTTTGTGTCGCGCTCATTGCCTGTGGACGCATCATCTAATTCTGACAAATTGAAGTCAAGTGGGTTTTTCTCAGCAAATTGTAGCCGCTGGAGGTAGTGGTTGCTGTCGCAGGCCTATGCAACCGTGATTGTTGCTGATAGGCAAATCTTCTATCAAAAAGGCATAGTCGAAGGCAGTGTATATGGACCGTACATGAGAACGGCGCCATCCGCGGCGGAGGCAATTTTGGGAGCCACGGAACGCCAGGGTGACCAACCGCCCAGCCCTTCAGTGGCGAGGTCTTCACGGGCTCCGCCACGGTTTACTCGCGCTTCATAGAGGGGATTGCCCAATCGGCTGGCGCCCATTCCGCGCACTTCCACGTGCGGTGTCAATCCATCCACATTGAAAATAACACCTCCCGGCACGGCGCGAAAGTTTGTGATGCCCATGCCGGCTGAGGGAATAAGTTGCACCTGAATATTGGCGGCAGATTCCAGCCTGCCCGTGTTTTGAGACGAAACGCTCGCCGCGTGATCCAGGCAAACCTCCATCCCGAACGTAACACCGTCGATGGTAAAAACGCTTCCACCCATTCGCTCGTCGGTGAACTTGGAAGGCTGCGCGCTGGCAGTGTTATATCCGCTGGCCTGCGGCGTCCGCAGGACATTCAGGTCCTCGCCGCGGACAGTCACCACATTCCTCACGTCCACGGTGGCCGTTTTTTCCTTGATAAAATCGATGTCCGAGATCAATTCCTTCGAAACGATGTAGTCCTGCTTTTCTTTCCGGATGATGGCGACATTGTCAATACTTGCGCCGACATAGGCGTCCTTCGTTCCGCTATGGCTGCCCGGGAATTTTTTACAGACCGGCCGGGTCTTGCCGGGTTTGTGAACATCATCGTAATATTTCAGTTCCCCTCCACAGGTTTTGCAGACTGTTCGGTTTTCCTTCGTTGCCGCGATCGCCGTGCCCATCACAAACAGCCAGTGATTGTATATTACCTTGTCAACTTCCTCAGCCATCAAGTCCATCAGTCCTTTTTGGCCGCCGAAATGGAATACCCATTTTTTCTTCGCCTTTATCCCGCCGATCACGTCGTGATCGTAAGCGCCATTTTTCCCGCGGAAGTAAAACTCAGGGGCCATAAAGATCTTAAGGATCCTATCGTTGTTATTGTAACGCGCCGTCAGGTTGTAGGCGGACCGGATCGCCTTTTTAAGGCGCTCGCACCTGGCCTTCATGTCCTGCCAATCATCGGATTTCCCCGAATATTTGGTGTCATTTGTTGCGCCTACTTTGATGCGATAGCCCACGCAAAGCACGCTATCGTAACGCGCGTTGGTGACGTTACAGCCCTTGATGAAACTGCCGATCTTTTGTATCGCCTCGACGCAGGTCGCCTTAACACCCGGTGGCATTTGCGGCCGGGACTCGATTTTCTTGATGTCGCGCAATACATCGCTCAAAAGGTTTACCTCCGCCATGGCAGACCACGTATCGCCAAGCGTTTTGACATCGTCGTTCAACTTTTGAAGGTCCTTCATCACGTCCTGCGGCGCCTTGTTGGCGTAATGCATGATGACCTGCTTTTTTAGTTTCAGATAGCGGACAACGACCTCTAAATATTTTTGCTGGTCCATAGCTTCATCCTCATCTTGGGGGTTCGTAGTTAATATTGACAGGAGCCATACTCTGTCAATTGTTTTTCTGGCGCTCCAAATGTTGCCGCCGCTATTCTTTCGGCCATGGATGCATACGACCACCCGACATTTCAAATGGCGTGCCGTCAGTTTGACCAGGTCGCCGACCACCTTCAAATTCCTGAATCCGAGCGCCCGCGCCTGAAATTTCCCAAGCGGTCCATGATTGTCTCGCTGCCGGTCAGCCTTGAGGACGGTTCCACTCACGTATATAGCGGCTATCGTGTGCAGCATCACCTGACCCTCGGCCCGACCAAAGGCGGCCTGCGCTATCATCCCGAAGTCACATTGGGCGAAGTCGCCGCGCTGGCCATGTGGATGAGTTGGAAATGCGCGCTGGCTGGGTTGCCTTACGGCGGCGCTAAAGGCGGCATTGCCTGCGATCCGCATCGGATGTCCCCGCACGAAGTCGAGCGCCTCACTCGTCGTTATACCCAGGAAATGATTCCGTTCATCGGCCCGCAAGTGGACATCATGGCGCCTGACATGGGCACAGATGAGCAAACCATGGCCTGGGTCATGGACACGTATTCCATGCATGCCGGTTATTCTGTGCCGAGCATCGTCACGGGCAAACCCGTCTCGCTTGGCGGTTCGCTCGGCCGCCGCGAAGCTACCGGTCGCGGCGTGGCCTACCTCGTCGCCCGCGCTGCCGATACCATGGGCATGGATCTCAAGGGCGCGACGGTCGCCGTCCAGGGCTTCGGCAATGTCGGTTCGATCGCCGCCCAATCCCTTGATGGCTACGGCGCAAAAATCGTTGCTGTCAGCGACGTCTCCGGCGGCGTCATCAACCCACGCGGGTTGGACCTGCAAAAACTTGGGCGACATGTCGCCGAAAAACGCACAGTCAAAGGCTTTGCGGAAGCGGATGCCATTTCTAACGAGGACCTCTTGCTCACACAGTGTGATGTTCTCGTGCCTGCCGCGCTGGAACGTCAAATCACCGAAAAAAATGCGGCCCAAATCAAATGCCGTATTCTGGCCGAAGCCGCTAACGGCCCGACGACCCCGGACGCGGACGCCATTCTCGCGCAGCGCGACGACCTATGTATCCTGCCGGACATTCTCTGCAATTCTGGCGGCGTGATTGTTTCTTACTTCGAGTGGGTGCAGGACCTGCAAAGTTTCTTTTGGAGTGAAACTGAGGTCATGCAGAAGCTCTATCAAATTCTGGACCAGGCCTACGACCGGATTTTGAAGAGCAGCCGCGACCGCAAAATCTCCATGCGCACGGCGGCGTTGGCGGCCGGCATCCAGCGCGTGCGCGAAGCCAAAACAATCCGCGGTCTGTTTCCGTAATCGGACGTTGAAGCGTTTCAGCCTTTTGACGTTTCAACGCCAATCATTTCAAGAAACTCCTGCTCTTCAATAATCTTAACTCCCAACTTCTGCGCCTTATCAAGTTTTGACCCGGCGTCTTCACCGGCGAGTACAAAATCGGTGTTGCCGCTAACGCTGCCGGTCACTTTGCCCCCGAGAGCCTCAATTTTGGCGGCGGCTTCTTCGCGAGCCATACCCGGCAGCGTGCCGGTCAGCACAAATGTCTTTCCCGAAAACGGCAAGGCAGCCGTTTTCTCCGCCGAAACCTTTTCGCTGGCCGGACGAATACCGAGTTCCTTGATTCGCTGCAAAATCCGTTTGCCGTCTTCGCTCGAAAAGAAATCCAAAACGCTTTTGGCCACCACTGGTCCGACTTTCGTAACAATACCCGATTCCTTTTCCGCCTTGCTCTTCGAGGGCGCGGCAAAATTGGAATCAATCAGGCGCGCGGCAATTTCACCGATTTCTTTTTTTAATTTCTCATGGCGGCCCGGGTCCTCGCGCCGGACTGCGGAAAGCCCGCTGATCATTTCGTGGTAATCCAGAACGCCTTTGAGCAGCGGAGACTTCGCCACTTCTTCGATGGTGTCGTGGAACACGGCCAAATCACGCGCCGTGGTTTTGCCTACTTCGGGAATCGCCAGGCCAAATAACCAGCGCGACAGGGGAAACGTTTTGGCCCGTTCAATCGCATGAACGGCTTTGGTCGCGTTCTTTTCGCCAAATATACGGGGCGCTTCATCGTCGCCAAGGTTCAGTTCCGCCAGTTGTTCAACCTTGAGCAGGAATAAATCCAGCGTTTCGCGCACCAGTCCGCGCTCTACCAGTTTGTCCGCGACAATGCCGCCGACACTTTCAATATCGAGCGCGCCGCGCATGGTAAAGAATTCAAGCCGTCGCGTCGCCTGCGCCGGGCATTGTAGATTCTCGCAGCGCCACACGACGTATTTGGGATCGCGCGAAATCGGTCCGCCGCAAACGGGACATTTCCCATGAAGATGTTTGGCAAAATCAAACGGCGCGGCGTCGGGCGGGCGTTTGGCCTCGACAACTCCCACCACCGCCGGAATCACTTCCCCGGCCTTTTCAATTATGACGGTATCGCCGATACGAATGTCTTTGCGTTTGATTTCGTCTTCATTATGAAGCGTGGCGCGGCTGATGGTGCTGCCGGCCAGAAAAACCGGTTCCAGTTCCGCCACCGGCGTGAGCGCTCCCGTGCGTCCGACCTGGATGGTGATGTCATTGAGTTTCGTCCGCGCCTGTTCGGGTGCGTATTTATAGGCAATAGCCCAGCGCGGCGCCTTGGACGTGAATCCGGTCCGCTCGCGCTGCGCAAAGGAATTTAATTTGATGACCGCTCCGTCTGTTTCATAAGGAAAATTGTGCCGGATCTTGTCGAGATCATCGATGGCCCCAATGAGTTCTTCCAAAGAATGACAGTGCCAAATACGTTCAGGCGTTTTGAAACCGAGTGTCTTGAGCCATTCCAGGACTTCCGTATGCGATTGCGGATAAATCCCGCCGCTTTCCACTTTTCCAAGGCCGTACACAACGACGTCCAGCGGACGTTTCGCGACAATGCGCGGATCAAGCTGTTTGAGCGAACCTGCCGCAGCATTGCGGGGATTGGCAAATGTTTCTTCGCCCGCCGCGGCGCGCTCGGCATTCAATTTTTGAAAGCCGGTCTTCGTCAAATAAACTTCGCCCCGCACTTCGAGCAGCGGTGGAACGCCGTCATCCGGGCTTTCAAATAGATTAGCCTGCCTGGATTTCGACGCTTTTTCGGTTTTGCGCAGGTGCGTCGGCACGCTGCGGATGGTTTTCAGATTCGCTGTAATGTCATCGCCCGTGGTTCCGTCCCCGCGCGTGGCTCCAATCGACATCCGCCCGGTTTCGTAGCGCAAGCTCATCGCCACGCCATCCACTTTTGGTTCCACGACCCAGTCCAGCGTCTCGCCCGGCAGAAGCTTTTGGACCCGCTTTACAAAATCTCGGACCTCATCCTGGGAATACGTGTTATCCAGGCTCAACATCGGCAGCAGATGCCGAACGGGCCGAAACTCCTTGAGAGGTTCGCCGCTCACCCGCCGGCTGGGAGAATCCGGCGTGTCCAATTCCGGGTGCGCCTTTTCCAGGTCTAAAAGCTCGTGATAAAGACGGTCATACTCGCGGTCCGAAATCAGAGGCTTGGCTTCGACGTAATAGGCGTGGTCATGCCGCCGTAATTCCGCGGCCAATTGCGCGTGGCGTTTTTGGGCTTCGGCTTGCGTCATGGGGAAATGATTAGCAAAAAGTGGACGGATGTCCATTTGTCCGGTGTTGATCGATGTTGGATGCCCGGCGTTTGGTGTTCGATAATTTGGTTAGACAGTGCTGCCACCGCCAATAGTACGACAAATTCTTTGACGGATGCCGTAACCCGTTTTACGTTAGAGCCATCAAGGAGCCTGATTGTGCAAGGAAAACTGTCCAGTTTTTTCAAATCTGAAAAACAATGGTTACGGCGAGCGCCGTTGCCGCGGACTTACACCGATTTTTTGGGCCGAAAGCTGTTTGTGGTCTTGCTTACGGCCCAGGGCATTAGCGCTTTTGCACTTATCACACTGGCGGTGATTGTCAGAAAATTCAACGTCGCATCCGCTGTTATCCATCCAATGATACGGCGTGAGATTGCGCGCGCGGGCGTCCGTCTGTTGCCGATGTATTTGTTCGTGGCCATGGCCCTTGGATTTTTAGCTATTGGACAGACGGTGGCCGCGGCGGCGCGCCTGGGGGCGTTCGATTATATCGGGACGGTGATGGTGACAGTCATCGTGCGGGAACTGGGACCGCTCCTGGCGGCGGTGCTGGCGTTGGCCCGTGTCGGCGCGGCCAACGTGATCGAGTTGGGCACGGCGCGGGCGTTGGGGAATATTGAGGCGCTCGAAGCAGGAGGAATCGACCCGATTCATTATCTGGTCGTCCCCAAGGTGATTGGCATGACGCTGGGGGTTTTTGCGCTGACGGTCTATTTGATTCTCACGTCGCTTGCCAGCGGCTATCTGTTCGTTTTTTTACAAAATGTCCCGCTTACGCCAGGCAAATATTTTGCTGAACTCGCGAGTTCGCTGGGCTGGCAGGACTTCGTATTGCTGGCCCTCAAATCCTGCACATTCGGATTTTTTGTCGGCATTGTCACCTGCTATCACGGCCTGGCGCAGCCTCTCCGCCTCGAAGATGTGTCCCGTGTCACGGTCCGCGCTACGACCGAATGCATTTTCGTCTGTGTGCTCATCGATGCCCTGTTTTTTGTCCTCTATCTTCGCGCATGAACCAAATACCGAAAGCAGCTGCGGAAAGGCCCATTGAAATGACAGGCGTCGCCATGGGCGCGATTGCGGACCCTGATTTTCTCGTTCTTAAAGACGTAAACTGGTCTGTGGCGGCGGGCGAATTTTGGGTGGTGGGCGCGCCGCAAAATTCGGGTAAAAGCGATTTTTTGATGACCACGGCAGGACTGATGCCGCCGGTCGGCGGGAGTTACAAATTTTATGGAAATGAGACACGCATTTTTGACGAGTCCCGCCTGGCCGACCGCTTGCGTGTGGGCTTCGTTTTCGAGCAGTCGGAATTGTTTCACTATCTCACGGTTGCGGAAAATGTCGCGCTTTCGTTGCGGTATCATCACAACCTGGGAGTGAGTGAAGCGATGGCTGCCATCGATGATCTGCTCGGGATGATGGAATTGAGGCCGGTTGCGGACGTCCGTCCGCCAGACCTGCCCCAAAGCTGGCAGAAACGCGCGGGTTTGGCCCGGGCGCTGGCGTTGTGTCCGGAGATTTTGCTGGCGGACAATCCCCTCGGCGCCCTCGATTCGCGACACGCTCATTGGTGGCGCCGGTTCCTGGACGAACTGTCACTCGGCCATAAATGGTTTGGCAATAAGCCGCTGACCATCGTCGTCACCACGGATGATTTCCGCCATTGGCAGGGAGACCGCTTTCAGTTTGCGTTTTTAAAAGAGAAGAGTTTTGTCCCACTCGGTTCATGGAACCAGGTTCTGTCGTCGGATGAATCGCTGGTTAAGGAATTATTGGCCGCGCCGATAGCGGCGGTTTGATGCTTTGAATTTGAACTTTGAATTAAAAATGAAAAATGCCTTTATCGAGAAAGATTTGGGAGAGGGTTACGTGCCGGGTGTTTCGTCAAGAATAGCCGGCCTTCCGAGGGTGATGCTTGACGTAACGCGTAATACGCACCACGTCGCTTCATAAGATTTATGCCACTGCAAGATTTGACGCCGCAATTGCGCACCCGCTTGAGCCGGGCGGAACGCAGCGTGGGCTGGTTTGTATTTTTGGCGACCCTGTTGCTGCTGCTCGGTTTTGGTTATTACCTCTATAACGTGGCCGCCCAACGCGGCTGGTTTGTGACCAAGGCGAAGTTTCATGTGTATATCGCCACGTCCACGGGACTCAACGTGGGTGATCCGGTTACCATCATGGGCTTTTCGGTGGGACATATTACGAGCGTGCATCCCATGAAACCCGGCACGCCGCACAACGTGCGCGTGGAATTCGAAGTTTTTGAACCTTTCTTTCGTTATATTTGGTCGGAAGGTTCCTTTGTAAAAGTCAACCCGGCCGGGTTTCTGGATCAGCGGCAAATCGAAGTGACGCGCGGCACAAACGGCTACGCCATCTGCGTCACCCAACCTATTGAAGTCTTTACCAATTTGGATGAATTGAAGGGGGATGTGATTTCGGAGCCCGGTCAGTGGCAATTGGCGCAGGAGATTTATGATTCGAACACGAATCTGCTCTATCGCGCCTATACCTGGCTGACCGAAAGTAATCTCGCCCGGATTGCGGCTCTGAATCTTCGATCCGTCACCGCCTACAACAATCGGGAAAGCGACAAGAGATACATCGTGGCCTGGTGGCATCCGCGCGATCGTGCGTATGAGGAGTTCAAGCCTAACGACGAAACGGCATGGTTGCCCGTCGCGGAAACGCCGCCGGTGGCCGACCGTCTGCAGGAGATGATATCGGACGTGCAGAACGCCTTGCCGAACTTCCTGGCGCTCACAAATCAACTGACCCGAATACTGAGCAACAGCGCCCTGGCGACGTCCAACCTGAATGAAACGATCGTGCAAACGCATCCGATGCTGAACAACGCCAATTTGTTCATTTCCCGCCTCGACACCAACCTGAACATTTCCATTTTGGAAACCCATCCCTTGCTGACGAATGCCAATGCGCTTGTGGCCAACCTCAATACCAATGTAACCGCAACGCTCGAGAACCTGGCAACGATCACGAGCAATTTAAACGCGCAGGTCCAGGCCAATTCCAACATGCTGGGCGGCATTGCCAATACGATTCACGACTACGATACTTTTGTTCAAGGGCTAAAACACGAATGGCTGTTGCGCCACCTGTTCAAGAAGGAGAATAAGACAAATGCAGTGCCGGCGGTATCTTCGCCTCCGCCCCGGTAGCGGTTTAATCCTTCAACGTTGTTCCGTCATAAACCATTCCACAAATCGCTTGATTCCGCGCTCAAATTTGACCTTTGGATCGTAGCCGAGTTGTTTTTGCGCTTTGGTAATATCGGCAAACGTCAGCGGCACGTCGCCGGGTTGAAGAGGTTGGCGGTCGATGATTGCTTTTTTGCCCAGCGCGCTTTCCAACGATTCAATCATCAGGCTTAGTGAAATGGTCTCCGATTCACCCAAATTGAATATCTGATAGCCGAGTTCTTTTTTGGTGCAAGCGATCACGCCGTCCACGGTGTCGGAGACAAATGTGTAATCCCGCGCGGCTGTACCGTCGCCGAAAACCGGGATCGGTTTTCCGGCGCAAATCAATTTTGCAAATTTATAAATGGCCAGGTCTGGGCGTTGCCGCGGACCATAAACTGTAAAGAACCGCAGCATCGTTATGTCCATGTTGTAAATGTGATGCCAGACATGGCCCGCGGCTTCGCATGCCAGTTTACTGGCCGCGTATGGCGATATGGCGGACGCAATCGGGTCCGATTCCGAGAAGGGCACTTTGGAATTGAGGCCGTAAACGGATGAGGACGAAGCCAATACTATTTTTTTCACTCCGTTCAGGCGGGCGGCTTCGAGCACGTTTACGGTGCCTTCAACGTTGACACGCTGGTAAAGCGCGGGCCGCTCCAGGCTGGGACGTACGCCGGCGCGGGCGGCCAGATGAATTACCTGGTCAAATTTCACCGAAGAAAAAATTTCATCGAGCGCCGGGCGGTCTGTGATGTCGCCGTGAACAAATTCGAACGGCTTCGCCAGCGCCTGCAGTTCGCGCAGGTTGCGGCGCTTGTGTACCGGGTCATAGAAATCGTTCAGGTCATCGAATGCCCAGACGCAATGTCCGTCGCGGAGCAACCGTTCGCAGACGTGAGAGCCAATAAAGCCCGCGCCGCCGGTGACGAGAAAATGCATGGCCGAACGCTAGCAACGTTACGCGATACTGTCGAGCAGGCGATGCGTTGGAAACAGGTTCGCAGATGATTTCAGGGGCGACGACACGTGGTGCGTATGGCGTGTTGCCTCAAGTAAGCTTGGGAGATGATCGTTCATACGTGACGCAATACGCAACGGGCATGAGTGTGACAATCAAAGATAAAATAGAATTGTTTTTCAAGAAGGTGCGGATATGCTGTCACCGTTTATGCCATTAACTCATACACGAGAATTGTTTGCGAAGGCGTTGAAAGGGAAATACGCGTTGGGCGCGTTCAACGTCAACAACATGGAACTGCTCCAAGCCATCATCGAGGCGTGCGAAGAGGAAAAAGCGCCGGTGATGCTGCAAATTTCAAAAGGCGCCCGCCAATACGCCAATCCGGTTTATCTCAAAAAGCTCATCGAGGCCGCCGTCAGCCTGTCCACGATTCCCATCGCCGTCCACCTGGACCACGGCGACTCGTTCGAGCTGTGCAAAGAGTGCATTGATGAAGGTTTTACCAGCGTCATGATTGACGCCAGCCACGAATCGTTCGAAAAAAATGTCGAGATCACCAAAAAAGTGGTGGATTACGCCCACAAACATAATTGTGTGGTGGAATCCGAGTTGGGGCACCTGGTCGGCGCGCAATTCGATGAAGGCGAAGAAGGCGGCGCGCATTCCGCCAGCGGACACTATACCGTTCCGGAAGAAGCGGTGAAATTTGTGCAGGAAACCGGTTGCGATTCATTGGCGGTGGCTATCGGCAATTCCCACGGCGCGTACAAGTTTAAGGGTACCCAGCACTTGGATTTGGAACGGCTCAAATTAATCAAGAAAAACCTGATGGATGCCGGCCTGGGTGATTATCCGCTGGTATTGCACGGCGCTTCGAGCGTGCCCAAGGATTTGGCCGAAGAAATCAATAAGTACGGCGGAAAGCTCGGCACCGACACGGCCGGCGTGCCGGAATCCGATATCGAAGTGGCCCGTCGCACCGGTTGCACCAAAGTGAATATTGACACCGATTTGCGTTTGGCAATGACGGCTGCAATTCGCAAGGTATTCGCCGAAAACCCGAAAGAATTTGATCCGCGAAAATACGTAGGCCCCGCCCGCACCAAAGTCAAAGAACTCGTCCGCCACAAGATCAAAAACGTCCTGTGCTCGGCCGGACATGCCTTTGATTGATGGGGGCGTTGAAACGGGTTAGCCCCGAGAGACGCAACATCCAGGTTCCGTGGATTCGGAGAAACTTCAAACTCCGGAGGTCCTGATTGAAGTCACTCTGGCGCTTGGGCGTCAGTTCTTGGAGCTTTTACCAAAGCGAGCGATTCTGGCACACGGACGTGTGACAATTTTGCACGGTGGCGCTACGCCTGGTGACCCAACACTTTCGCGTTTTTTGCAATTTTCCAAGGATTTCCACCGTTTTCCGCTCTGGCACAATCGAAGCTTTAAAGATTTCGTAGTCAAACAGAACTATTTAACAAAAGGAAAATGATTATGAAACTGACCAGAGTATCGACGTGGCCGCAGTTGGGCCGGCTGAATGATTTGCGCGATGAGATTGACCGTTTCTTCGAGTCGCCCCTCGCCCGTACGTCTGAATTTCTCGGCTGGACGCCGGCGTTTGACGTGTATGAAGAGAAGGACAACTACGTCGTCAAAGCTGAGTTGCCGGGGATGAAAAGAGAGGAAATCAATGTATCCATCGAGGGTGGTGAACTCGTGATTTCGGGGGAACGAAAGAGTGAGGGGAAAACCGATGGCGCCGAAGTCTATCGCGCGGAACGCTACTTTGGCAAATTCCAGCGGGCTGTGTCATTGCCCGCCACCATCTCCGCGAAGGATGTCCGGGCTGAATACAAGGACGGCGTCCTGACCGTGACGCTTCCCAAAAGTGAGGAAGCCAAGCCAAAACAGATTGAGGTGAAAGTCAGCTAATTAGCCTGTCAGTGTTTTGCCCTCAGCCGCCAGCCTGGTGGCTGAGGGCTTTTTAATTATGAGTAAAAACATCGAACCTCGAATGCCCAACGTTGACGCCGAATGAAATGGTCGGGATTCGTCCTTGTGCGGTACGGGTTTCAAAAAAAGTCTGCGCCGGTCGGCGGGGGCATCGGTCGCAGGTTTTGCCTGCGAAAAGGATCTATTAAAATTCAAAATTAACGAATTGCTTTTTGTCTCCGGGCATGGCTTATTGTGCGGCTCACGGCGCGTGGTAGGTTACCCAAGTGGCCAACGGGGGCAGACTGTAAATCTGCTGGCTTACGCCTTCGATGGTTCGAATCCATCACCTACCACCACTTCTTTTTTTATCGGTGGATCGGGCTGCTCTGAATTTGGCAAAATTCGGATTTCGAGCATTCCCGTTAGGATTCAGAATGTCGGCTGACAGTTCAGGCGGGTGACCGCGTCACGTTGAGAGGACGCGAATTTGTCGCATTGAGATATTTCACCACGGCTTCCGTGCGGCAATTGACATGAAGTTTTTTATAAACGCGGCTGACGTGGGTCTGAATGGTTCCGATGCTCAAATTGAGTTCCGCCGCAATTTGCTTATAAGGCAGG
>DASXFM010000395.1:0-3616 GCA_036489615.1 Verrucomicrobiia bacterium
TGACTTGTTCCAACTGCCCGTGGATGGAAATACGAATAATATGCTCTGGCAACTCAACGGCGGCAACGCCGGTTATATGCTGGGACAATTTAACGGTTCCGTTTTCACTCCTTCCACGCCGGAGTTATTTGCCAACGCGGGTTCCGGTTTTTACGCCTCGCAAACTTTTACCAGCATGGCCCCCGGCGATAACCGCAAGGTGCGCATCGGTTGGGCGCAGATCTCCACTCCCGGGATGCCCTTTAACCAAATGATGTATTTCCCGACCTCTCTGAGCCTGCAAACCACCTCCAACGGCGTTCGCCTGTGCTCGACACCCATCGCCGAAATCACCAACGACACCGTCAACGTTTATAGCTGGACCAATCTGACCTTAAACACCGGGAGCAATCCCTTGTCTGGCATTCGGGGAACGTTGTTTGATGTGAAAGCTCAATTCTCGATTGGCACCGCCCAATCGCTGGCCTTCACGTTCCAGGGATTGACCGTGACTTACAATGCCTCGGCCCAACAGATTTCTTGCAACGGTGATGTGCAATCGCTGCCGCCAATCAATGGTCTCGTTCAATTGGAAATCGTAGTGGACCTCGACTCCATCGAAATCTTCGGTAATAACGGCCAGCTCTATATGCCGTTGCCCGCCGGCAATTCGTCCGGCGACTCGCTAATTTCTCTAACCTGCACCGGCGGCAGTGCCACGTTCAATTCATTGACGGTGAACCAGCTTAAGTCCATCTGGCCTGGCAATTGATGATTGTTCAATGGGACATGAAATCGAAATACATCATCGTGGAACTGGAAGGCATGGAAGTACCGCTCGTCTTTTCGAGCTTCCTTCAGCATGAGGATGTGGCGCTGGTCATCAGGTACAAAGTTTATTCCGCTGGTTTTTGTGAATTGGATCCCGCGGGGAAATGGATTGCCAGTGGCGGCTCGGTTTCACTGAAACTCGACGCCCGGCAACGAGACGCCAAAATATTAAATGAGCATCTGGGCTCAACCAGTCTCTCACACCAACCGCCCTGCCAGCCGGTCTTAACCGTCCATTAAAATGCGAAAACTGGAAATCATCTTCGCGCTGGCCGGACTCCTCGGAGTAATAGAGGCGTCTGCCCAAAACCCTGACGTCTTGATCGATGATTTTGAAGGAACCAGTTATGGCGATTGGACCGTCACGGGCACAGCATTCGGCGATGGTCCAGCCCACGGCACCTTGCCGAATCAAATGCCCGTGGATGGTTTCCATGGGAGCGGCTTGGCGAGTTCCTATCACGGCGGCGATGATGCGACGGGCACGTTGACCTCGCCGCGATTCAAAATTGAGCGGAAGTATCTGCGATTTCTCATCGGCGGTGGCGGTTGGGATGGCAAGACCTGCATGAATCTGTTGGTTGATGGAAAGATTGTTCGCACGGCGACCGGTCCCAATACTTCGCCGGGAGGCAGCGAGCGCTTGCAGCCTGCGCAGTGGGAAGTTTCTGACTTTTCCGGCCAGGATGCGGTTTTGCAGATCGTGGATAACGCGACCGGCGGCTGGGGCCACATCAGTGTGGATGACATCGTCCAGAGCGACCATCATCTCGATCTCCCCGTCATGCACTTTCAGGCGGCCCGCGACCTGAATATCGACAAGCCTTATCTCAATTTTCCTGTAAAGAATGGCGCGACTATGCGCCGGGTCAGCGTGTTTGTGAATGGCCGGCAGGAACGCGCTTTCGACATTGAGCTCGCTGATGGGCCGCCCGATTGGTGGGCGTTCATGGATGCCACTCCGTTTCACGGTCGGCGCGCGACTATTCAAGTAAACCAACTGCCCGGAGATTCCACTGCTCTAAGTTCCATTGACCAATCCGATGACATCAAAAGCAGTCAGGACGTTTATCACGAGCCCTTGCGCCCGCAATTTCACTTCACCTCACGTCGCGGCTGGCTAAACGATCCAAACGGCTTGGTCTTTTATCAGGGCGAGTATCATTTATTTTATCAGCACAATCCCTACGGCTGGAATTGGGGTAACATGCATTGGGGCCATGCTGTCAGCAAAGATTTGGTTCACTGGCAGGAACTGCCTGTCGCGCTTTACCCCGATGGCAATGGCACGATGTATTCCGGTTCTGCCGTCGTGGATTGGAATAACACCGCCGGTTTTCAAGCCGGTTCTGAACCTGCCTTGGTCGCCATGGTCACCGCCGCTGGCAGCCCCTTCACGCAGGAAATCGCCTATAGTAATGATCGTGGCCGCACTTGGGCCAAATACGAAAAAAATCCCGTGCTCGGCCACATCGCCGCGGATAATCGCGATCCCAAAGTGGTCTGGTTCGCTCCTGAAAAGAAGTGGGTGATGGCGCTTTATCTTGATCACAACGATTACGCGCTGTTCAGTTCGCCGGATTTGAAAACCTGGCAGAAGCTGAGCGGCGTCCATCTCCCCGGCGATGCCGAGTGCCCCAACTTCTTCCAGATATCGTTGGATGATGATACGCACAATCTGCGATGGGTTTTCTATGGTGCCAGCGGCGTTTATCTCGTTGGAAAGTTCGACGGCCAAAAATTTACACCCGAGACCCAGCCGCAGCGTTTGCAAAACGGCAATTGCTGGTATGCCGCGCAGGTTTACTCGGACATTCCTGCCAGTGATGGGCGTTGCCTTCTCATTCCCTGGGGCCGTTTGCCGGATGGAGAAATTTTCCGGGGCATGACCTTCAACCAAATGATGGGATTACCAGTCGAACTCACTTTGCGTTCCTCAAGCAAAGGCGCATCATTGGCGGTTAACCCGGTCCGGGAACTTCAGTCACTCCGTGAAGCCACGCGTACCATCACTCCTCAAACCCTGACGCCGGGAAATAATCCGCTGGCGGGAATTACAGGCGGCCTTTTGGAGATCGAAGCCCAAATTGATCTCGGCCAGGCCAGGGAAATTTCCTTCGTCCTCCATGGCGTGCCTGTCGTTTATGATGTCACGTCGCAAAAAATTTCCTGCCTGGGGTGCCAGGCCTCACTGCCGCCCACTGACGGGAAAATCTCGCTCCACTTTTTCCTCGACCGTGTGGCGCTGGATATTTTTGGCGGTGACGGAACGCTTTACGTGCCTATGGCAAGGGCGCTTTCGCAAAATGACCAAAGCCTAAAACTTTCCTGTGAGGGTGGCGACGCCGCCATTACCTCCTTGAACGTCTATGATTTGAAATCCGCGTGGCCAACCGAACCACAATGAACCGCAAGTCATCCATACAAGCTCGGGATGCGAGAGCCTATCTCGTGCCGCCAATCTGGTTGGTGGTATGGATTACAATTCCTTTTGCCTGTTCGGCGGAAATTACTCTGGATTCGCTGTTAAAAGAAATGACGGATTCCGGGGCGGTGGCCCGCTGGCCGTCGCCCTCTTTTACGTTGCATCAATGCAGCAGTTATGACCGTGCCCGTATCGACCCGGATAAGCCGGGCTGGTTTGCCAATAATGACTTTTCCCAATATATCCGGAAAGAACATCAGGACGGTCGAACCGAAAAAGTCATGATGGATGCCGATGGCCCGGGCTGTATCGTCCGTTTTTGGCTCACCACGACCCAAAATAAAAAAGGCACCCTGCGCATCTATCTTGATGGCCAGACCG
>DASXFM010000206.1:0-5975 GCA_036489615.1 Verrucomicrobiia bacterium
CGCGCCCCGGGCGCGGGTCAGATCATAGCCGTTGCACGACAGTTCCTATTTGTTAAATTTGGTAATGGCATTGCTAAAAATGACAATTGAGGTCACGGTACCGGTATGAGAAAATCGGGTTCTCAATCCCGAAATAAGCGCCAAAGGCGCGGTGGATCGGGTCGCGCCATCAGCACCATGCCTGAAAAAGACCGGAATCAAGCCCCAAAGTCGTTCAAGGTCGCACTCTTGATTGAAAGTTCGCGGACCTACGGACGCGGCATATTACGCGGCATCGCCAAATATGCGCATTTGCGCGGGCAATGGTCCTGCTTTACCGAAGAGCGCGAACTGCACAGTGGAATTCCCGGATGGCTGGCGAAGTGGAAGGGGCACGGCATTATTTCGCGCATTGAGGACCGGAAAATGGCCGCCGCCCTGCGCAAGACCGGTCTGCCGGTCGTGGATGTGCTGGGTAATGCGAGATTTCCGGGCATTTCCACCTTTGACACAAACGCCCGGGCGGTTGCAAAACTAGCCGGCGATTTTTTTCTTAAATCAGGTTTCCAGCACTTCGGATTTTGCGGCTATCGAAAGATTCCATTTTCCGAACGGCGCGAAGCGGCCTATGGCGAGTATCTGGCGGAAAAAAAGAAAAAGGTGCTGGTCTTCGCCCCCCCGCTGCCCCGCGGAATGCATTCCCACATCCAGGCCATCGAACGGCATGGCGTGAACATGGAGCAATCCATCGCCGGCTGGCTCGCCAACCTGCCGCGCCCCCTGGCTCTTTTCGCCTGCAACGACATCCTCGCGCAACAGGTGCTCAATGCCTGCCGCGAAAGCGGAATCAAGGTCCCCGAGGAAGTTGCCGTCATGGGCGTGGACAATGATGACGTCCTCTGCAACTTATGCGAACCGCCTTTGACCAGCATCGAGCCAAACGCGGAGGACCTGGGTTACCAGGCCGCCGCGCTGTTGGATCAGGCGATGCAGGGCGGACATTTGCCCGACAAATTGACGTCGATTCCACCGATTCGCATTGTCGAACGCGCCTCCACAGACATTGTGGCGATCGAGGACCCCGTCACCGTGCAGGCGGTGCGATTCATCCGCGATCACGTGGGCAACGGCATTGCGGTAAAAGACGTGCTGACGCAGGTGAACCGGTCGCGCACGGACGTGGAACAACGGTTTCGGCGCTGGCTCGGGTGCAGCATCCATTCGGAAATTCTTCGGCTGCGAATGGAACGAGTGCAGGGACTGTTGCGTTTGACCGATTTAAATCTCAATCAAATTGCAAATCGGGCCGGCTTTGCCACTTCGGCGCACGTTTGCCGGTTGTTCCAGAGATATTTTAAGCAGACTCCCACGCAGTATCGGAAGAGAGCGCAAGCGGAATAGTGGATTTGCGGTTTATTGGATTGGTTTCGCACAAAGGGGACGGGACTATCGATCGAATAGGTCAACCGCGAATTAGTTAGAGCGTCCTTCAATCTCATTCTGCATGTCAGGACCGGCCAATTATCTATTTTAATAAAGAGGTTATCAAATTTATCAAATTGATTTCATCAGCGAAACAGCATGGCAGAAGCGTTTGTTAAAATAGACAATTAAATTGCTAACATTGCCAATTGAAGGTTTTTGGCAAAAGTGGGATATCGGTCTCAGAACATCGTCCACAACTTGAGAAACAGCCGTGTCATTGTCTTTTGTGAAAAAGCTGTTAGCGCGCAAGACGCGCAGCTGTGGGCCATTTCGGTCTCCCATTCATAACCCAAAAAAAACAATCCCTATGAAAATATTCACCCGTGCGCGTTTGCTGGCCGCAGGCCTTCTTGTTGCTATGCCTGCTCTGGCGCAGCAAGTGCAGGAAACCGGAGACGCCTATCTGGAAAACCCGGCGTTCAATTTGACCGGGAACGTCCTTCGCACCTACAACGGCAACCTGGGGAATAATTTTAAAGTGTCCGGTATTCCGACCGGCGACACGCTTTCGATCACGGCCCTGGGATTCTACGCCGGGACCAATGGCGAATACACCGGCGCGGGGACGGTGGTGAACAGCCATACGCTGTCGCTTTGGGGACCGAGCGCCACGGCCGGAGGAAATTTGAGCAGCCTAAACATGACGAATGTCACCCTGTCCGCCGGCGCGACGGTTGACGCCAATGGCTTTGCCTGGGCCACGTTGAATCCTCCCATCGTTCTGACAAACGGCGACAATTATAATTTGCTGGCGAGCCTTACCGCGGGCGCCGCAAACGACGCTTATCTGCAGCCGGTCGATGCAGGCAACAACACATCGGTGGCTTTGAACGGCTCCCCCTTCATCCTCAACGAAGGCGCCTATAATACTTCCGGCGGCTTCGCTTATAGCGGCGCCACCTATTTGGGGCCGGACATGCAATATCAAATCACGGGTCCCGCGACCGTCTTCACACCACAGGCGGAGACGCTTTATTCGACACCCGGCACGATTAGCTCACGCGATAATTATAGTGGTGCGGTGGGCTGCAAGTTTACCACCGGCCCAACAAATGTCGTCGTCTCCCATTTGGGATTTTATGGCGCAAGCGTTAACGGGCTGGCGACCAGCCATAACGTGGCCATTTTCAGCGGCCCCGCCGCGAATCCGCAAATCCTGGCCCAGGTCGTGGTTCCATCCGGGACTGCCGCTCTTTATACCAACGGATATTATTGGGCACAGCTGAATCCGCCCGTGCTCCTGAATTCGAATACGATGTATTTCGTGGCGGCCCAGGTGGCCAACGGCGACGGCGATAGCTGGGGAGATTCTGCGACGGTATTCTGGAATCCATTTTTTGTCGGTGGAACGACCGCTACCACCAATGCGCCCCAGACCGCGTACGGTCCGGGGACTACGGTCTGGCCGCCAACGCAATTTAGCCCATCGAGCAGCAACACGACCTACGTCGTTGAGGGTCTGGGCTATATCCAGAACGGTCCCGCGCTCGCCGGGGTTGCGACCACCAATGCAACGTTTAGCTCGGGGAACACCATTTCGGTGCAGGGTTTTTCCAGCGGACAACAGCCAGTCACCAACGAATGGTGGGAAGCCGGCTCGCCCAACGTGCTCATCAGCACCACCACCAGCGCATACGCGACCTTGAGTATTCCAGGCGCCACGGCCGCCAACGACGGCACGTATTTTATGACGTCCAGCAACGCTCTTGGCGGCGATCAAAGCGCCAATGTAACGGTGAATGTAACCGCCTATCCGGTGACGATTACCCTGGAGCCGACGAATGAAACCGTATTCCAAAACTATGAGACGACATTCTCAATGATCGCCACCGGAAGTCCGCCCATCTCGTATCAATGGTCCGGCAACGGGACCCCCATTCCCGGCGCCGCCAGCACGAACTATTCGCTGGTAGCGACTCCGGCCAATAACGGCGAAGTTTTCTCCTGCCAGGCGTCGAATTACATCAATAATACGCCCTATACGGCCACCAGCAGCAACGTCACTTTGACGGTGCTTCCGAACCTGGCGTTGCCCCAGGAATTTTTGCATGGATGCAATACGAATTTATCCCAAAACTCATTTGCCGGACTTGTGGGTGGCCAATTTACGGTCGGCAGCTCGTCTGTCACGGTGACCCACCTGGGATATTACGCCCCAACCAACCAATATACGGATGCGACGGATTGCAATTTAACGAGCAGCCATCGCGTGGGCATTTTCAACGCAGCCGGCACGACGCTTATCGGTTACGTCACAGTTCCTTCCGGAACCAGTCCGGTTGTGAATGGATATATTTGGGAGCCGCTGCAACCGGCCCTCGTGCTCTCCAACAACACCCAGTATCTCCTGGCGGCGGAAGTTTTCAGTGCGACGGACCCATGGGGCAACACCTATACCGTTCCGGACCTGAACCCGTATTTTGCCTCGGCCTGTGACGCGAGTTATTGGGGCGCAGCCTGGCCCGGAGGCGGTGTGTCCGGCAAGTACCCGGGCCAAATGTATAGCGCGCCGAACATGGCCATCCTTGCGCCGGCTACTCCGACTGCCTATATCCTGCCAACCAACGTGGTGGCGTATGCAGGTTCCAACACGATGTTGACTGCCTATGTGGGCGGCCAACCGCCCGTGACGGTTCAATGGTACACCAATGCAGTACTACTGGCAGGCCAGACGAATTTGACGCTGCCCTTGAACAACTTGACCGTCGCCAGTTCGAGCAGCAACTATTATGTCATCGCGACTGGTCCTGGCGGGAGCACCCAAAGCGGCTACGGATCAGTAACGGTGCTGCCCGACAGCCCGACGCTTACCCAGGATATTCAACCCCTGTCGCAGACGGCATTTGACGATCAAACGGTGCAGTTCTCGGTCGCGGCCCAGGGCATAGCGCCATTAAGTTATCAATGGTATTTCGATGCGTCGGCGATCAGCGGGGCGACAAACAGCGTCCTGACACTTGCGGGTGTTTCCTCGAACGGCATTGGAAGCTATTACGTAATCGTAACAAACAGTTACGGCAACGCGACCAGTTCCAGCGCAAGTCTCTCGGTGGTATATCCGGGACCTGGAACCTATCCTTCCGTGGTCATGGGGCCGAATTTGCTACTATACTATCCGCTCAACGATTTAAACTCCGGCAGCACCGCGACAAACTGGGGCAGCCTCGGCTTTGCCTGCGATGGCTCTTACTTCGGAGGATGCTCATCGGCGTCAGGACCACCCCAGGTGAATTTCGGCAACAACGACAATGCCGTTTCGCTCGACGGCCTTTCAGGTTGCGTGATCTTGCCGCCGTTGACGAATTCGGCCGGCGCAGCCAGCGTGGTTGTCTCCAATATTACGATCGCGGCATGGGTAGACGACACATACCCCAGCGGTTTGAACCAGTCGCCCAACGCCGCCATCTTCTTCCAACGCTCGACGTATACATTCGGCCTGGCAGTCAATTCGGACCCAAATAGCGGCCAGGATGCGCTGACATATACGTGGAATGGCACCCAATACAATAACTTTACCGGTTTGGACCTGCCGGCTAACCAATGGGCGCTGGCGACGATGGTTATCAGCCCGACTAATTCAGCCGTGTACCTTCAGTATGGAAGCGTTCTGGAGTCCACCAACTTCGCGGCGTCGAATCCCTCGGCCACATTTGCCGGCAATAGTTACATTGGGCGGGACACGGCCGGCAGCACGCGTTACTGGCAGGGGCCGATTGGCGACGTGATGGTCTTCAACCGGGCGCTGTCGCCCACGGCGGTCAATGATCTTTATTACGGAATCGTGCCGGCAATCACATTGACGATATCACCGGTATCGAACAGCCAACTGACCGTAACCTGGTCGGGCGGGACGTTGTTGCAATCCACCAACTTAATGGGTCCCTGGGTGGCAGTCCCAGGAGCTGCTAATGGCTCCGGCTCCTATGCAACGAAGACCTCCAACAACGTTGAGTTTTACCGGGTTCAGGAATAGACACGGCTAAAAAATGAAGATTATGAAGACGACTAAGGCGCGCTGTCACAATTGCGATTCAGCAATTCGAAGCGCTCGGGCGTTTACGCTGATTGAATTGCTGGTGGTCATTGCGATTATCGCGATTCTGGCGGCCGTATTGCTACCGGTGTTGAGCGCTGCAAAGGTTCGCGCCATACGGATTCAATGCGTCAACAATGAAAAACAAATCGGCGCATCGCTCATCATGTACACCAGCGATAACCAGGAATTCTATCCCATGTACCAATTTTGGGGCAGTTGGGGCGGACGGGGCCCGACAACCGGCGACAAATTCCTGGGCCTGCAGGAGAGCAGCGGCGGAGTAAATTATGGATACAAGGTCCCGGATACCCAGCGTCCGTTGGACGATTACACAAAAAACGACCTGGTCTATTGTTGTCCGGGTGACGTGGGCGATCCCAGCGCAAACGGAGGCACAACGTGGCCAGCCGGAGACACCTGTTTCCTCGACTGGGGTAACAGTTATCTCATGCCGTGGAGATCCATCAGTTCCGGA
>DASXFM010000470.1:0-8871 GCA_036489615.1 Verrucomicrobiia bacterium
AACCTTGTGGTGAGCGGAACGGGAGGTCCGGAAGGCACGCCCTACGACATCCAGGTCTCTACCAATTTGATTTCCCCGCAGTGGACATCCCTGGCGACAAATCAATTTGATGGCAGCGGCAATTTTGCCTTCACCAATGCCATTAACCTGGCGTCGCCGTCGTCGTTCTACCGGCTGCAGGTTCAATAGGTTATAGTTTTGTAAAGGCCGAGCGAGCGCCGGATTGCGTGGAGAATTCCGATTCGAATGACGCCAATTAAAATACAGTCAATGCCCTTGAGAAACATCTTCCAGGATTGGTTTCAGCTTTAGTTTTTGAGCCGTGGCGGCATTTTGATGAACAGTTATGTTGCGTAATTCGAGGCCATCCACGCTGCTGGCATAAAGCCACGGAATCCAGCCTTGTGCCATGTGCGAGGGGCGTAGCGGGGCGGGTGCCAGGTCAAATTCGCCGCCGTAAAGTGCCGCGTTTGCGCTTTTGCCGATGCTCAAATTCACGTCGTCAAAAACAATGTCAGAGACATTTCTGTTCTCGCCCACAACGAGGATGCTGTTTTCCGCCTGCCCGCGCAAATGGCTGATCGTTACGCCGTGGATGCGGCCATTCGAGTTTGCAGCGGAAATGATGAGCGGCTCGCCTTTTCCCCACCACGCGCCGGCGAACATTTTCGTATCCACCACGACATTGTTGATCGATACATTCTCCACCCAGCCGTCGTTGCCGGACTGGATGGCGAGGCCGCGGCTGGAATCGTGGATGACGATGTTGTTGATCGCTACGTTGCGGACTTTGCCCGAAGAGTAGCCGACGCGGATGCCGCAGGAACGGCTCTGCAAAACGCAATTGTCCACGGCGATGTTCTCGCAGACGCTCGACGGGTCTGTAATACCGGTGAATGCCATTGAATCATCGCCCCCGCTGATGATGCAGTCGGAGATAACGATGTTTTTCGAGCCGCAAAAATCCATGCCATCGTTGTTGGGGATTTGGAGGTTGTTGTCAACTCGCAGGCCACGAATCTGGATATCGTCGCTACAACTGAATGTCATCGTCCAGCACGGCGAATTTTTTACAGTCACACCTTCCAGCCGGAGGTGGTGGCAATCATGGAAGAAAATTGGCTGAGTCGGGCGGTCCAACGCCGTTACGACGCATTGCCGGCGCTGCCAATCCGCCAGGCGCGTATCTTCTTCCGCTGGCAGGCCGGTGCGCAACTTGTTCCAGTCAAAAAATGGGCGGTCGGAGAGTTCAATGGTGCCTTCGCCGCAGATAGTGATGTTGTTCTGGTTTATGGCCCACAACAGCGAACGCGTTTCACCCATTTCCGGATGCCTGAAGCCGTTCGGAGAATAATCTTCCAGCCGGTCCGACCCTCGCAGTACCGCGCCGGCTTCGAGTCGCAGGCAGATGTTCGATTTCAAGGCTACGCTGCCGGACAGCCACACTCCCGCCGGCACCAGGACCGTGCCGCCACCCTCGTTGGCGCACTTATCCACTGCTGATTGGATGACCCGGGTATTCAGAGTGCGGCCGTCGGCCACGGCGCCGTGTTCGGCGATGGAAACGGTAGCGGCCGAAATCGGAACTGCTGAGAAAATCCCAAATGCCAGCACAACAAACGGTGATAATTGAGTCAATTTCATGGATTCGCAGTCTTTTTGAGTTGGTTATTGATGCAATAATGTATGGCACCCGCAAATTGAACACGACCCGGCAGTGAACCACAAAACGAAGAGCGCGCATTCGATTCTCATCCGTAATCAAAAGTATATTGGCAAATGCGTGTACGATTTGTCCGGCTCAAAATAAAGGCACGCTTGTATCATTGCCATTGGGTTGCCTGAAATGCAAATTCCGGCTGTCGGGCGTCGTTTCAATTCGGCAATATTTTGCGAGTTCTGAAGTTTCCTGCGGGGTCACTTCCACGAAAAATATAGCAATGCGGCGCGCTACCTCGTCGCCGGCCTTAAATTGCCGGGCCTGATTCGAAAATGAGCCGTAAAGAATGTCGGTGCGGACGGCAATCCCGGGTGAATATTTGGCGGACTGCGCATAGGCGATGCCTGCGCCGTCCAGTACGATGATGCCGAGTCGGCCATCGACATTGGCACACGAACCGGCGAGGGTCAGCAGTGGCCGCGGCTTTTGCCAATCAAATTTGATTTTTCCGTCCTGGTCGAAGACTGTTCGCGTGCCTCCCGTGATGTCATCATTTTCAATACCGATTGGGATTCCACGCTCACTTCGAATGATAACGTTGGTCAATGCGGTCACACGATCTTCATAGATCACCGTCTGATTGCCAATGGATATCATCGTGAGCGTTTGCCTGAGGCGACCACCGTTGAGCAACACCGTTCCACTTGTTTCAAATCCATCCGGCGTTTCTTTCCGTGAGTGTTCCACAACGGCCACTGTGGTATTATTTCCACGACCGGCCACCTGGAAGGAGCCAATAAATCCGTTCATGATTGGTACTATAAATTCAGGATTGCTCTCATGATCGTCAATCGGCATGAGCAGGCCCATGATTCGGTTCTTCCACGAAAAGGAGGCGAATTTTTGGAGGGTGCGATGCTCGATAAAATCGACATAGGGATAATTCCAAACACCTTGTTCCTGCGCATTGGCGGCGCGCGCGGTCAAAGGCGTGGTGGACGGGCCAAATATTTTGTGGGCCAGAAAGCCGTAGGAAATCAACTCGGCGTTGATCGCGTGGCGCGCGACTCCTAAAGGCGAGCCCGGAAGCGTGAGGTTTCCGTGGTATCTAACCTGCCATGCGCGCAGGTATTGCAGGCTGCTTTGTTCCATTCGCGCGGCGAACGGGTCCTTGTCCCGGGTGGCCAGAGTGCCGTAAAGATCAATGACAGGGAGAGCGTGCAACTCCCAATCCATAGACTGAGGACAGGCCGTTTCACCCCAGGGCAGAATAATTGTTCGAAACATTCGCCAGGTGTCCATCAGATGATGGCTGGCGGTCTCCGGAACGGTTTTGCCTCCGTACGCGTAATACAGGGCGGCCTGGGTCAAAAAATAAGAACTGCATCCGACGTAAGAGGGGTGAAAGAAGCCGTGATTTTCCAGGGTGTAATCCGGTTGCAAATTTGCGCCACGGACCCAGTCCCTGACCGCGCGCCCATCCACTAAATTGGTGTCACTCAAATCAGCTGCCGTGCAGAGTGTATTCATCATGTATTTAAGGGCTGTCGCATGCCAGAGGTCTGCGTGGGAATTGGATGGAAACATCAATTCACCGAGGCAAAGCAAGGGGACATTCCAACCGTTCTCTTCGGCCTTGGTGTCCGCCCATAGATTCACCGGAGGATTGCCGGTTGCCAGCAGGTCATCCTGCGCCGTGACGACGCGTTCGACGTCCTGTCGCGATTCGGGATCCAATTTATCCCAGATGAGCCATGCTCCAAAGGCGAGCGAACCTGCCCAATAAGAGGATTGCCATGCTTTGGAGCCGGGACGGTCCAGGCCACCCCATTGTTTGCCATTGGTGCATTTTTGTGTGCCCGTGAAATGCGTGGCTGTGGCATAGCGAATGGCGGCGAGTGATTTGGACAGCAAATTCCGGCGTTCGCGCGAATTGAGGCTGTCGTCATATTTGAGAAGGGTTCCGCAAGCCAGTACCATGCTGCTGACGGTGCGGATGCCTTCATTCCCGCTGCTCACGCCGTCGCCCCAATAACCCGCCGAAGGATCAAACGACGAGTTGGTCCAATCCCGGTCGGCAAATTGGCAGGCATCTTCAAGAAGCCGAAGATAGGTTTGTTGGATTTGTTGTTCTGAAAGCTGGTGGATTTGGTAAAGGTCTTTCGCCGAGGCACAAAACGGAAATAATAGAAGAATTAGCAACAGTTTCATTACCATCGGCATTCGGAGGCTCATCCGGGATATGTTTGTGAGAATTTCAGGCATTGTGTGCAGGCTGGTTATCAGCAAAACTTGGAGATGACAAGTTGTAGTTACTTTTAAAAGCGGAGATTCCATGCCCGCGACCGAATCAATTCATTTGGGCGATTATAGCCTGGTCGGGAAGGACTCCGCGCGCGCCATTGAGAAAGGATTGGCGGAGGCGACCTGGTATGCATCGCCTGTACCAAGGGAGAAGATGCGCGAGTTGCTGCAACGGCGCGATTGGCCGGCGCTTCGCGATACCATTATCTGGTTTGCGCTGATCCTTGGGGCAGGGTGGGCCGGCTACGAATTATGGCGCGCCGGCAGTTGGTGGGCCGCTGTCCCGTTCATGATTTATGGAATCCTCTATGCCAGCACTTCAGATTCGCGCTGGCACGAAGCAGGCCATGGTACGGCGTTCAAAACCGATTGGCTGAACAACGCGCTGTATGAGATCGCTTCCTTCATGGTGATGCGCGAATCTTCCGTCTGGCGTTGGAGCCACACGCGACACCATAGCGATACCATCATTGTTGGCCGCGACCCTGAAATCGTGGTGCCGCGTCCGCCGGACATCGGGTCGTTGCTTTTGAATTTTTTTGCCCTGCCGGGCATTCCCAAATATTTCCGGAGCATCTTTTTCCACAGCCTGGGGCGAATCACACCGGATGAAAAAACATTCATTCCGGAATCCGAATATGGAAAGGTTGTTCTTCGCGCCCGAATTTATCTCCTGATTTATGCGGGCGTCATCGGGCTGGCTCTTTGGCAGCGCAGCATTTTGCCGCTGATGTTCATTGGGTTGCCAACACTTTACGGTTCATGGCTCATGCCGATTTATGGCTATACCCAGCACGCGGGCCTGGCGGAAAATGTTCTCGATCACCGGCTAAATTGCCGGACGGTCCGGATGAACTTCATCAACCGCTATCTTTACTGGAACATGAATTATCACACAGAGCATCACATGTTCCCGCTCGTGCCGTATCACAACCTGCCTCGCCTTCACGAAGTGGTAAGCCCCGACATGCCCACGCCTTACAGAAGTCTCTGGGCCGCCTGGGGCGAAATTATTCCCGCTGTTCTGCGGCAAGTCAAAGACCCGGCGTATTTTGTGAAGCGCAAGCTGCCCACTCCTACGGTTCATGCCGAAGCGCCGCACGCCGCGCACGTTTTCACGGCCAAAGGCGCGGCCGTGAACGGCTGGATTGAGATTTGCGCCGGCGGCTTCCTGAAAACGGAGGATGTCATTCGTTTCGACCACGAACAAAAAACCTACGCCATTTACCGGCTGGCTGACGGTTCTTTGCACGCGACCGATGGGGTCTGCACGCACGGCAATACGCATCTGGCAGGCGGACTGGTCAAAGGCCGGCTGATCGAGTGTCCGAAGCACAATGGACGTTTCGACGTCACCGATGGCTCGCCTCAACGACATCCGGTTTGCGTCGCGCTGAAGACCTACAAAGTCCGCGAGCACGACGGGAAAATTTTCCTCGATCTTGCTTCCGCGGGCGGCTGCGGACTGGCGCAAAAGGAAGCCACTTACCAATTCCGCGTCGTTAGCAACGACAATGTCGCGACGTTCATCAAGGAACTCATACTGGAACCGGAACCCGGCTCGGCGCTGCCGAATTATCAGCCCGGCGATTACCTGCAATTCCACATTCCCGCCTACAATGAAATATCTTTCAGAGAAATTGTCGTGAAACCGCCGTTCGACGAGGTTTGGAGGGCGCAGCACGTTTTTGATTTTCGCGCTGAAAACTCCGCGCCGGTTCGCCGCAATTACTCGCTGGCCACCAACCCCGCTGCGGGCGGACAGCTTCGTTGCAATGTCCGCATCGCCACGCCGCCGCGTGGCCAGGACTGTCTGGCGGGCTCGGGCTCGGCCTATATCCATCGGCTCAAACCGGGCGACCGGATTGCTGCCACTGGCCCATTCGGCAGTTTTCACATCAAGCCCGGTGACGCGGAAATGGTCTATGTGGGCGGCGGCGCGGGTATGGCCCCGTTGCGCTCGCACGTGTCGCACCTGTTTGAGACCCTCAAGACCAGCCGTCGCGTTAGCTTTTGGTATGGAGCTCGTTCGCGGCAGGAGGCTTTTTATCAGGACTACTTTGGCGATTTGGCGCGCCGGTTTTCGAATTTCAGCTTTCACCTTGCGCTGTCGGAGCCGATGCCCGCTGACCAGTGGAACGGGCCAACTGGATTCGTCCACAACGTGCTGTTGGAAAAGTACTTGAAGGAGCATGCCGACCCCGGCGGCGTTGAATTTTATTTGTGCGGGCCGCCGGCGATGGTACGGGCCGCGACGAAAATGCTCGATGAACTGGGTGTGCCCGGCGGCCAAATTGCGTTCGACGAATTTTGAAATGAACCTCAAGCTTGTCCGTCACCTGTGGGGCATGGATCGGGAGCGGATAAACCGTATTCAACGATGGATAAAGTCCTTGAAACCTCAATTCCGACTTTGAAATGCAGCCCGTCCATCAACAACATCCCGAAGGCATTCGTCCCCCCGGCATCGTAGTCGGTCGCACGAACCTCGCCTTTCTCCTCCCCATTTGTCTCGTTGCCGCGCTCGGTGGACTTCTGTTCGGTTACGATACGGGGGTGATCTCCGGAGCCATTGAACCGCTCACGATTCGTTTCCAACTCGATGACGTGATGAAAGGCTGGGCATCGGGTTGCGTCCTCATCGGTTGCGCGACGGGTGTCCTCCTGGCTGGACCCGTTTCAGACCGTCTGGGTCGCCGATTCGCTATGTTTTCCTCCGCCGTCATGTTTCTGGTTTCTGCCATTGGCGCTGCGTTGCCGCACGACATTCGAACATTCATTTTCTTTCGCATTATTGGCGGCCTGGGCATCGGTATCGCGTCGATCTCGACGCCTATGTATATTGCGGAGATTACGCCGGCGCGTCTTCGCGGGCGCATGGTTTCGGTAAACCAGATTGCCATCGTCGGCGGCATCACGGCCACGGCGTTCATCAACTACTTTATCGCGCGCGCCATGGGCAATCCTTCGCAGCCTGAAGTTCAGGCCTGGCTCGTCAGTACGGGATGGCGTTGGATGTTCGCGGCGGGCGTCGTGCCGGCGGTCCTGTTCGGTCTATTACTGATCCCAATGCCTGAAAGTCCGCGCTGGTTAATTGAGAAAAAGCGCGAAGAACGGGCGCGGCGCATTCTGGAAAGAATCGGCGGCCCGGAATTTGCCGACGACGAGTCGAGGAACGTTCGGGCTGCGCTTTCGAATGAATCGGGTTCCTGGGGCGAATTGTTTTCCGCCAAATTGCGCCGGCCGCTGGTCATCGGAGTTTTGCTGGCTGTGCTTCAGCAGGTCACCGGCATCAACGTTTTTCTTTACTTTGGAGCGACGATTTTCAAAACCATCAGCGCTCGCGCCGGTGTGGATGCCGGCCTGCTCACGCAAATCGTCATCAACGGAACCGGCGTGATCTTCACGTTAATCGCGATTGCCACCATCGACAAATGGGGACGCAAACCCCTCATGCTGTTGGGCGCCGCCGGAATGGGCGCCAGCCTGTTTGCCATGGGCATGATGGCTCAAGTCGTGAACAATCCGGCCATGGTGAGCGACTGGATGCTGGCCTTCATTATTCTTTATATCGCCTGTTTCGGTTTGTCCGTCGGCCCGGTGACATGGGTCATTCTCTCTGAAATATTCCCCACCGCTGTGCGCGGCCGCGCCCTGGGTTTGGCCGCGTTTTTTCTGTGGCTGGCTGACTATGTCGTTATCCAGACTTTTCCGGTGATGGATGCCCAGGACTCATTTCTGGTGAAGCAATTTCACCACGCTTTTCCCTTTTACGTCTATGCGGTCTTTTGCATAGCCCTCGTGGCAGTTATGGCTGCGTTCGTGCCCGAAACCAGGGGAAAATCATTGGAAGAGATCGAAGGGCAATGGAAATCCAGGCTTTCGGCGTGAAGCTTTTCCGCGCGGTTTCTCCGAAGCTCAAACCAGGCTTGCCAATTTCAAGTGGCTGACATATAAATCTCCGCATCACCGTGAAACGCAAAATTAATTTTGTTCTCGGGGTGTTTTTCTCCCTGTTACTGATGCTCTCCCAAAGCGGCTGCACTTATATGCTTTGGTCAGACCAAAATTACGACTCATTTCATCAACCCGCGCCGAATCCGGACCTGCATCTGTACGAATCCAAAAAGCAAAACGACATTCTCGTCGTTTACAAGGAACAATCCGAACGCAATGAACATATCCGCACCCGCGCTTATTGGCTGAACAGAAATCAAATCCGTGTGACGCAGCAAGCCCCGCCAATATTTGTAAGCAAAAGGACCGCCCGAAATTTGCCGGTGGTTCCCATCTTTGATTCAAAGCCGGCGGTCGGGAATGGAAGTTATTATGCTCTTTCCGGCACCAACCAATCGTTTACGGTCTTTTTGGGAACGCGTGTGATGGGTGCGTATAGTTTGCCAATATATGATGCGGAGCGGCCGGTTGCCGAAAAGCTCGCCCTAACGCCAGTCACCATGACCGCCGACACGGCCCTTGCCGCCGCCCTCGCCGGGCTTGTTCTGCTCTGCCTGCAAGCATCGTCTTCGGATTAATCCGGGCGGCCTTTCGGAGCCGGCGTAAAACTCCGGTCTGAGTTTTCAAATTCCTCCGGCTTAATGTTGCCTCATCACCCGGCGGCAAACAATTCCTTGATCACGATTTGAAATTCGGGAAGTAGTCTTTCGGAGAGTATTTCGCTTCCAGCCAGGATGCCTTTGAGTTGCAGGCCGAATTCCGTGCTGTGATAGACTTCCACATTGTCGTAGCGCGGGTCCACCATCCAGAGCCGCGGAACGCGAATCTGCTCGTAAACTTCTTTCTTAATGACGGTATCCGCCTGGTGATCGTCGCGGCTGACTATTTCTGCGGCCAAAAAGAGTTTGCCCGTTGCGGTCGTGATGAGCGCCAGGTCGGGGCGAATGGCC
>DASXFM010000491.1:0-7357 GCA_036489615.1 Verrucomicrobiia bacterium
TATTACCCTCGCTATGGGTTGGATCTCCTGCGCCTGCGCCCAGCAAGTGGCTCCTCCGCCCGATCTTTGGCTCGGGTTCAATGGTAACTACAATGATAGCAACAGCATCTCGACGGTCAGTCCGCCGCACGATGTTTATGGTGTACTAAATACGACTTTCACCAACGACGTGCCCAACGCCACCTGCGGCACCAGCAATCTCTTCCTGGCCGGCGATGGTTCTTATGTGGAAGCTGACAATGTCAGCGACCTGAATTTTAATACGGGCAACCCTTTTTCCGTCAGTGCCTGGTTCAAAACGACTACCGGCGGCGTGATTTGGACGAAATCCACGGAAGCAGCCGACTCGGGTGGCGACGAACAAACCGTGGCCTGCTTCGTTGGCACGGGCGACACCGCAGATAATGGTGACGGAGAACCTCTTGGGAGTATCGTGGTAGACGTCTTTTTTGTTGGGGATGTTGTTTCAACGGCGACCGGCTTGAATGACGGGAACTGGCATCATGTGGTGGTCACTTATACCGCTAACAACACCTGGAGCCTTTACATTGACGGGGTATTCAATAACAGCGCCACCTTTCCCGCGTGCAATGAGGGAGCCAATGCCGAAGGTCCCTGGGCGTTTACGGTGGGGGCGACACTCAACGACTATTTTCCATTGGAAACCGGTACAGGCAATCCTTTCGATGGCGAGATCGACGAGGTCGGAGCTTGGAATCTTACGCTAACTCCGAGTCAAGCAGCCAATATTTTTACCAACGGGATTCCCTTCCACTCGATTAATATCACCCAGCAGCCAGTGAGTACCAATCTGCCTGCGGGTGGCACCGCCAGCTTCACCGTGGCGGGTGCGCCAGTGAACATTAGCGGAACCTTGAGTTATCAATGGGAAAGCAACGGAATCGCCATCCTTAATGCGACCAGCGCGACCTATAATACGCCACCGCTGACTAGCAGTGCCGTATATGCCTGCTTGCTAACAGTCGGTTCGGTAAGCGTCTCCTCCGTGACGGCAATCGTGGGTGTTCTCCAGACCACTCCCCCTCCAGGGAATGTGTCGGTGTTTATGGACGGCTTCGCCAACGGCAGCACCATCAATGCTAACCCTCCGGTTCCACCTACCGCCACTTCAACCAGTTACGAGGAAATCGCCTCGAAGACGTGGAGCCCTAACCCTCCTACGATTAGTCCGGGCAGCTTGCTGTTTGGCGACGGCGCCTCAACTAGCAGCGATGGTGAAGTCCAGGCTTTATTCACCACCCATCCGGTCATGCTGGAAAACCCGGGTGATTATATCCAGCTTGTCGTGACCTTTGCAGACACGAACATACTGATTTCAAACAACCAATTGAACATGGGGTTGTTTAATGCCAGCCAGGTCGCTCCGTGGGGCGGAGGATTGAATAACGACATAAAAGGTGGTTCGGACGTCGATGCCACTATCGGCGGCGCGCAGAATTGGCAAGGTTATATCGCGCAATTCGCCTATCCGACAGTTCTGGGCGGGACCAGGAATTCCGACTTTTGCGGCCGCCCGGCCCAAAACAATGGGGACAATGTTAACCAGGACACGGAAGTTAACGGCAATGAGAGTTCGAGCGTTGGCTTCGCGAATCCTGCGATCTTAGGCACTTCAACCACTCCCAATGTGGCTCTGAAGCCCGGCGGTATTTACGCTGAAGTGCTTACCTACACACTACTGGCTGATGGTTCCCTGGAGATGCAGGCGAATATCTATGCGACCAACACCAGCGGTGCGCTGATGACTTCTGAGTTAGCCAATAGCGGTGCGCCTGCCTTGACAACCACCTTTGATGCCTTTTCCGTTGGCTGGTATTCAAAAGACAACAGCAACCCCACCGTCATTGATCTCAACTCAGTCCAAATCACCACGACCGTTGGTTCGGCGCCTGCCCCGTCGTTACAGATGGCATCGTCCGGCACCAGCCTGACGTTTACGTGGACCAACCCGGCCTACTCGCTGGCTTTCTCCCCGAATGTAGCAGGCCCTTATGTCAAAATCTCCGGGTCCAGCAGCCCCTATATCACCACTGCCAGCGGCAGTGCTGGCTTCTACCGATTAATCTCACCGTAATTTAATCTCATCCAAATCAATGTACTGCATGAACGTTAAACGTACGCGCCAAACTAAAACGGCAGACCGGGCGGCTTTCACGCTGATCGAACTATTGGTCGTGATCGCTATCATCGCTATCCTGGCGGCTATCCTGCTGCCGGTTCTGGCCAGGGCGAAACAAAAGGCCTGGGGGATCAATTGTATGAGTAATACCCGTCAATTGACCCTGGCCTGGAGGATGTATGCGGATGATAACCAGCAGGTGTTGGTGCCGAGTGATGGAAACAATGGATGGGTAACCCCGGCGTTCGAGGATTTCACGGCCAGTCCGGTCAATTGGGATTATAACTACGGTCCCAATCCCAGCCAAACCGGCAATATTGGGAAGGCGCCTTTATGGCAATATGCCCCGAACCCAAAACTCTATCGATGCCCGGCGGATTTAACCCAGGTCCAAGTAAATAACACAAAACCGTATGAACCCGGCTGGTCCCCTGGATTGTACCCGCGCGTGCGCAGCTACTCCATGAATGTCTATCTCCACGACGTGACCGGGGATGCCGGGCCGGGAATGAATACCACCTGGAATAAAGTTTATGTCCGGTCCACCGACATACTCAATCCGGGGCCCGATCAGATTTGGGTGTTTGTGGATGAAAATTCCTACAGTGTCAACGACGGCGAATTTGTGGTTTGCATGAACGGTTACCCCAATACCCCGTCGCAGTGGGAATACATCGACTGGCCGGAATATCGTCGACATAGTGCGGCCAGCGGCTATTCCTTTGCCGACGGCCATGCGGAGATCCACCGCTGGCAGGACGGTCGCACTGCCAATTGCCCCTTGACCGACTATATAACCAAAGTTGCTGATACGGCAGACGGGAACAACAACAAGGATGTTTACTGGCAAATGGATCACAGCACCCGCCCTACCCCGGGAGTCGTGCAGCCTTAAGGATCGGCCAAAGGACCTCCTGCCTATTATAAATCATAAGTTCGTCGCCGCGCTTGCGACGGGCCGTTGCCGGGAATACACCGCTCATAACCACATTTGATAGCCTCGCATTTGGTTGGCGCGCCGCCGAGAACACAGCCGGCACCATGACAGCCAGTTCCATCACTGTTACCGGCCAGAGCACTACCCCTGCCATTGGTTACAGGCTCTCTGGCTCGACCTTCACCCTGCAATGGCCAAACTATTGTGGCTGGCTGTTGCAGAGCAACACGGCAGGTCTCGCCTCCATGAATTGGTCAACTGTGCCCGGATCGAGCAACGTGACCAACGTTCCTGTCACGATTGTCTCTAAAAAACCAACGTGTTCTACCGCTTGGCCTCCCCATAAAGCTTATAGAATTATCCGAATCTCAATATGATCATGAATAGCAATATCCAGAAATGCGCGGTGCTGATGGGAGCATTGTTGCTGGCGATAACAACGCGCGCTGTCAATCCAGCGATGCCAAACATTCCAAAGAACATTTTCAATGTCACGGATTACGGTGCCATCGGCGACGGTGTGAAGGATAACACCACCAACCTCCAAAACACCATTGATGCGGCCAATGCCGCGGGCGGCGGCATCGTCGAGATCCCGACCGGCCGATATTTGAGCGGGCCGATCACCTTGCTCAGCAGCATTAATCTACAGGTGGATACCAATGCTATACTCCAGATGTTGCCTCTGGGAACCTATCCCGGCGGCGCCACCAACGCAGAGACCTTTATCGGCTGCCATGAGGTTCACGACCTGGAAATCAGTGGCTGGGGCAAGATTGACGGCCAAGGTGCGGCTTGGTGGGCAGATTATGATACCAACAGAAGCTTGGTTCGTCCTATGATGCTCAATCTGTATTCCTGTGACCGCCTTTTCATTCACGACATCACCTTTCAAAATCCGCCCCGTCATCACTGTGGGTTGCGGGATAACGGCGGCAACATCACCATCAGCAATCTTACCGTCAACACTCCTTATACTTCGTCATCCGGGGTACACGCGCACAACACCGACGGGCTTAATTTTGTTGGCACTAATTCCATCATTGAAGATTGTCACATCAGCGATGGCGACGATAACATTGCCATGGGCTCGAGCGGTCCGATTAATGGTTTGCTCATCACCAATTGTACCTTTGGTTCGGGACATGGTGTTTCCATTGGCAGCAGCATCACCGTGGGAATCTCAAACCTGACCGTCATCGATTGCACCTTCAATGGCACCCAGAATGGCATCCGGCTGAAATCCAACAACGATCGGGGCGGTCCTGTGCAAAACCTCACCTACATGGACATTACAATGACCAACGTACGGTCGCCTATCCTTATTTACAGCTATTACAGTGAGGGTAAATCGCTCAATGTCAGCCCACAAGAAGCCGCCGGATTTGCGACCAGTGCCACCGGGGGACTGAAGCCGCGGAAGGAAAAACTTCAACGGCCCGGAAGGCTGATCAGCCGAAACCCCATATGGCATGACATTACTTTCAGAAACATTATGGCCACCAACGCCGTTGATGCCGGAATGATTTGGGGTCAGCCGGAGATGCTGGTGTCCAATGTGACTCTTGATCATGTCACTATTAATTCCCTCAACCCCTTCCACATCTACAACGCGCGGGGCATCCGGTTCGAGGACACGCAGATTCACCCGGCCGGCCGTAACACGTACGAGATCTATAACGCGGAAGTGACCATTAGCAACAGCGCGCCGGGGGCGCCCTCGGTTTCGATAGCTGGCTTATTCAGTTCCAATGCCCTCGCGCTTTACAACGCGCCCGCCTCGCTAAGCAGCCACGATCTCTTCGGTATCAATCCCCTCACCCTGAGCGGCAGTACGCTGGCCAATAGCGGCAATCTGACGTTGCCGGCCTCAATGGTCCTGAATTTCATGATGGGCACTCACGACAGCCTGCTGGCAGAGGCAGGCAATCTTACTTTAAATAGCACGCTCAATGTGACCGCAAGCGATGGTTTTAAAGCCGGCCCCTGTACCCTTGTTAGTTACAGCGGCAGTTTGAGCGGTACCCCTGTTTTGGGCAGTACTCCCCGGGAATCTCAATGCCGTCTCGACACGAACACACTGGGGAAGGTACGTCTGGTTCTCATTGATCAATAAAGCAAGGCAATGAGAAGATAAGCCTTATCGTGAGGCCGACTAATTCGAGAACCGGAGCGCAAACTGTCAAATACTGTATCGGCGGCGTTGGAAGTGTTGATCTTCCTCGCTGTCGGCCATTAGCTCATATTAGCCTCAATTTTTGATTTTTCATGAAGCCAGATTACAGAGCTCGATTAAACATTTGGCTCAAGAATTTGCAGGAGGCTGGACCCAAGGCCGGCAGTTTGTTCTGAGTGAAAAGCCGCTGAGACGAAATCCAGAATACTGAGATTTGTGTTTCAGGGTTCCCTGGCAAAATCTTCAAGGTCACAAAAAAAGACACCCTGAAAATCAGAGTGCCTTTAAAATTGGAGCCAGTTTTACTTCGCTCCCAAGATTGCATCCTTGGCAGCTTTTGCTACACGGAATTTCACAACCTTCTTAGCTTTGATTTGGATTGATTCACCTGTAGCCGGATTGCGACCAATACGAGCCTTGCGATTGACCAATACAAGCTTGCCCACTCCAGGAATTGTGAATGTGTCCTTGGCGTGCTTGTATGCCAGCGCAGCCAGATGTTCCAGAATTGCGACTGCTTGCACTTTTGTGATTTCGTTCTTTTCAGCGATTGCCGATACGATTTGGGATTTGGTCAGAGCTTTTGCCATAATTTATTCAATACAATTTATGTGAATTACTGTCGTTGAGCGGCGGATTAAAGCTCTTCGGAAGACGAAAAGCAAGTGAATACCCTGATTTTATTGAGGATTTCAGAGCCACGTATTCAGCGACCTCAATGAATTCGTATTCGTCTTGCGAAAGTCTGAGGATTTCTAGTTGTTCTTGTTGGTGACCCGCCTCTTTTAAGTTCCGACGTTCCTCAATCCCCAACATCGATCGAAGCCTCTGACAATCTCTCCGCCTCGCGCAAAAAAATCCTGGCCATTATCCAGCCTCCCAATTTGCCGGTCTTATTATCACCGAGATCGAGTTTCTGTTTGAACCGGTCGTTCACCATTTCCTGCCCCAGGGCCAATTCAGACTCAGCCTGCGTGATGTTGCCCAACTGGAATTGGTCCATGCTCCGGAGAATATGGGCCGAGGCGACACAGGACGGCGTCTGGTCCGGATAAGCGGAACATTTCTCCAGCCAGTCTATCGATGCGCTAAAATTACCCCGCCGATATTCCACCAGGGCCAGGGCAAATGTCCGCCACGTCGCCAGGATCCACGAGTTGTCGTTTTGTTTCAGGTCGAAATTCTTCACCGAATCGGCAATTAGCTTCTCCAGCGGTGGCATCATTTTCATGATGGATTCATCCGCCGGAAGCAACAGGCTGGTCTTGAGCAATTGTTCCGCCGCACTCGGAAAAGGCGTGTCCGCCAGCCGGGTCAGCGCCATTCTACGGGTGCGTTCATAGGCAGAAATGTCCCCGGCCTCGATCAACAACGGTTGGGCCATCAAGAGATCAGCCGTCGCCACGATGCTCAACTCCGCCCGGTCCACCTGATTGACCTGGACCACCACCGCGTAGCGGTCGGCGGCTTTATGCCAGCGGCCTTGCAACATGTTCCAATCACCCAGGGCGCGAAAAACCGAGGTTGCCTCAATGGAGGGCGAAAGCAGTTTGGCCGGAATCGAATCAACCAAAACATCCGCCTGCTCCATGGCGCCGTGACTCAGGAGGACGCCGGCCTGCGTGATTTCTTCGCGCACTTCCATCTCCTTTTGCAATTGAAATTCATTCGCGCGCGCTTGTTCCGCCATTTGCCGCAACTTCACTTGCTCAATGCGCTCTTCCCGTTCTTTAAAATAAAATCGCGTGGAAATTCCCAACCCCGCGATCAGCGTCATCAGCACGATCAGGCCGGAGGCAAATATGACCTTATTGCGCGACACTAATTTTTGAAAGCGATAAATCCTGCTCGGTGGACAAGCCAAAACCGGTTCGGTGTTCAGGTACCGAAGAATGTCCATCGCCAGGGCGTTGGCCGTTTCGTAACGGCGGCGGCGGTCTTTTTCCAGCGCCTTCATCACGATCCAATCCAATTCACCTTTCAAAGATTTGACCAACCGGGGAGGATCAATGCCCCGTTGGGCGGCGGCGACGATCAATTCCGTGTGGACAAGGGAACCTAACAAAACCGATGGCCGCTGCGGTTCATCTTCGCGCAAGATGCG
>DASXFM010000218.1:0-3655 GCA_036489615.1 Verrucomicrobiia bacterium
GCTTTCGCGGCCCGGGCGCAATTCCTGGACGTGAATATCAGCTCCGATTTCAATCAAAATATCCAGACCTTCACGGAAGGGTCCAACTATCCGCTCGGAGGTTCCCAGCTTACCATCGCCGGGGTTCCATTTACATTGGGACTGTCGAACAACGTCGCAGGCACCACTGGAGCCGTCCAGACTCCAGGCGATAATACCTCCTACACGTTCACGGTCCCTGCGGGCACGTACGCCACCGGCATTTACACCCTGATGAACACCTCGTGGGGCGAATATGGCGTGAATGAAGGAAGCATCGTCGTGACCGGGTCTCATGGTGAAACCGCCACCCTCAACCTTACTGACGGCGTCAATATCCGTGATCATTACGACGGCGAATTTGAAAATACGCTTACCGACCCCACGGTGGTGGAAACGGAATTTCTCAACGGCCAGGTCAATGCCTCCGGACCGGACCGTCTGGACCGGCAGCAATTGATCCTGCCGGCGTCATTCAATGGAGATACGCTCGCTTCGATTACCTTCAGCGGCATTGATAATGGCGAACCGGACGGTGATCCATTTCTCGCGGCCTTGACAGTCCAGGAAGTGCCGGAACCAGGAGCCATCGCCGTATTCGCGCTTGGAGCAGTTGTTTTTGGCATCCGAAATCGGCGGAAGTGAAGTTGGAGGAAAAGTATTGGGCTGCTGTTGACGAAAAAGAGTTACAATCGGCAAGTCCAGATTGGTGGTAGGGACGGCGCGCTGCGCCGTCACCGCCCGTAGAGCGGGCGGAATCCCGTAATGCGGGACGGTCACGTCCGACTACATTCGTTGCGCCGCCAAACGCGGCGCGGACAACGGAGCGCGCCGTCCCTACCAGGAACAGTGCCAAGATGCCCGGAGATTAACCGGATCGTCGTTTTCGATTGATTTTCTTCACAAATTTTTGTATACTCCTCGCGGTTCGAAGGCCCTTAAACAAACCCTGAAATCGTGATGCGAACTCATAACCCGTTATGGCTTTTCATCAGCCTCGTAGCTTTGATTCGGCCGGCTTTCGAAGCCAACGCCTATATTGACGCGACACTGCAAATGCAATTGGGCAATCCAAGCGGCGCAGGCACGGATACCAATAATCACGATCATTATCTGATTCAACGGACGGTTGAAGCGATGGATTATAGCGATAATTACGGCGAGCCTGTCTGGGTCAGTTGGGACCTGACTTCTGGTGATATCGGAGGCAGCGGACGGTCACCTGATTTTTTTACCGACCCGACGTTGCCATCGGATTTTTACGCCGTCACGCCGGATGATTATGACGGCGTGGGAAACATTGATTTCAATCGTGGTCACATGTGCCCTTCGGAAGACAGGACAGACAATACGGCGGACAATAAATTGGTGTTTTACATGTCCAATATCATTCCGCAGGCCGCGAACGCGAACGACGGGCCATGGGCAAGCCTGGAGAGCTATTGTCGTACACTGGCCGATGCCGGCAATGAACTCCTGATTTATTGCGGGCCGGAGGGTTTTGGCGCGGGGACACGCATCCCCAGCGGCAAAGCCGTTATTCCGGATTATACCTGGAAAATTGTGGTAGTGGTGCCATTGGGCAACGGCACGGCGTTGAGCCGGGTCACGGCCACAAACCGTGTCATCGCGGTGAAGATTCCAAATAACAATTCCGTGAGTTCGTCCTGGCAGGATTATGTTACATCGGTCGGACAAATTGAGTCGGAAACGGGTTATACGTTTTTCACCGCTTTGCCGCCGGATGTCGCCGCCGCGCTGCGTCATGAGGTGGATGGACTAACAACTTTATTCGGGTGGGACATGAGCGGAGTGAATAATTATGGCGTGACTCCTATGGCGCCAACTACGAATTCGCCCGGCCTGAACGTCACAGGATTGACCCGTGGTCCGGGCGTGGGAACGTCGGGCACCGGAGCCCAGGGCGGGTGGGGCGGCAATACCTTTACTTCCACGAGCGAAGCGGGCGCGATTGCGGCCAGCCAATTTATCAGTTTTGGAGCCGAGGAAACCAACAGCGGTTATACGGTTTCCTATCTGTCTATCAGCGCTCTCAACTATCGCCGTTCCGGATCAGGCCCTACTAATGGGGTGGTGCAGTATCAGGTCGGCTCCGGAGCATTTAATGATATTTCCTCTTTATTTTATTCGTCTAGTTCCGGCAATGGAGCCTCGTTGGGCCCGATTGACTTGTCCGACGTTACCGCCCTCCAGAATGTCCCGGCCGGGACGAACGTGACTTTCCGAATCGTGAATTATAATGGCACCAGCCCCGCCGGTACCTGGTATATTTTCGACGTGGGCAGCAGCCCGCGGCTGGATTTCGAAGTGCAGGGCCTGGTTGCGCCTGTGGTTTATCCTCCGGCCAATGTCCCCTCATTCTCACCACTATCATTCTTGAGTAATCAGGTTCGCTTTATGATTAATGGCACCGCGGGTTCAAACTATGTGGTGCAGGTGTCAACCAACCTGGCTGCGCCAGAGTGGATGTCCGTTGAAACCAACATTGCGCCGTTTATCTTCACGGAAACCAATGGGTTCCCACAACGGTTCTATCGGGCCGAGGTGGCGCCTTAATCCGGCGCATCTTCGCACTGTTCTTGGTAGGGACGGCGCGCTGCGCTGTCCGCGCCGCGTTTAGCGGCGCAACGAATGTGGTCGGACGTTGGACCGTCCCGCATTGCGGGATTCCGCCCGCTCTACGGGTGGTGACGGTGCAGCGCGCCCTCCCTGCCACCACCGATGTAAGAACAATGTGTGGATGCGCCCGCCTTAATCCGGTCCCATTGTCGGTGATTGACCAGTGTTCCCTTAAAATTTAAGATTATTCGATGGCTTGTCGAATGTTTGGATATGCCGGGAAATCGCAAACGGATTTAGGTGCCCTTTATTCCGGGCTCAAGAACGCTTGTGGCAACGACCCGACGTTGCAAGCGGTCGCCGCCGGATGTTCGCGCCATTGTCATGGCTGGGGTTATGTCATTCATGCCGCGAACGGCCTTTTTCATTATCGCTCGGCCCGCCCCATTTACGACGACAATGTGGTTCTTCCAAAATTGGAGGGTGAGATTCGTGCAATCTTCCATGGTCGTTATGCGGGCAACGAGAAGTTGGCAGGCCACATATTCTCGCATCCCTTCGTATCGGTCACGAATAATGAAATTATTTTTCTCACTCACAACGGGGCCGTAACGACGCCTGCCAATTACCCGAAACGGAAAGTGGATAGCGAGTGGGTCCTGGACAAAATCGCCCGCCACGGTACGACTAAAAAGACGCTCCGGGAGCTCAAGAAAAACACTAGGTCCGCGCTGAATCTACTGATCCTCAAAGTCGGACGGGCCGTCGGCACGCCGGCATCCCTGCAATACTTTCACTTCTTCAAGCCAAAGGAACAGGGTAAGGTTGATTATTACAAAATGTACACCGGTTCAATGCCCGAAGGCCGGGCGCTGGTATCGTCAACGCTCACCATGAACGGCACAAAAGTGTCTGAACTGACCAATATTGCGGATGCCAAATACGACGTTCTTGCGCCGCTGGATGTGAAGTGAACATGGTATCATGAAGTTGGGAATCGTGTTACCTTCTCACGTTGTTGAACAGCAACGAAAGGACACAAATGACACTTTCCTGG